>DASTFG010000141.1:0-3860 GCA_035708785.1 Anaerolineales bacterium | reverse complement strand
TCGCGCAATAGACGGTTCTGGGCAACGGCATTACTGATTACAACCGGCAGACGGTGCAAGTAATCGCTCTGTTTTACGAGGTAATCTGCGGCGCCTGCTTTGAGCGCGGCAACGGCAATTTGCTGATCACCCTGCCCGGTAATGAGCACAACGGCCGGCGAAGATCGGCGCTCCTTGATCTTTTGTAATAGGTCCAGACCTGAACCATCCGGCAGGCGCAAATCTGTTAGAACAAGATCGATGGCCGGCTCTCTGTCCAGGAGTTGCAGTGCTCCCCGGATGGTTTCCTGATGATGTAGGGTGAAGTTTTCCTGGAGACTGGCATCCAGAGTTCGTTGTACCAGCTCCACGTGGGCGATTTCATCTTCAACGTATAAGATCTTCATGCAGTCGATCCCAGAGTGCAGAAATGGTCTTTCGTGACGACACGTAAAGCCATTATATAGCAAAGGCTGTATTCAATCGTGACAAGGAGATAATAAAACGGGTAGCCGAAACGAAAAGACGCCAGATGGCGTCTCTTGAAAATCTTCTGAAATTGATGAGAGGCGTCGACGGGATTTGAACCCGTGATCAGGGTTTTGCAGACCCTTGCCTTACCACTTGGCCACGACGCCGTATGTCTTAAATTGCTGAGCGGGCGATGGGATTCGAACCCACGACCTTCTCCTTGGCAAGGAGACGTACTACCACTGTACTACGCCCGCAGTTCTAGGCCGATCTTGCTGACCGAGAGTGCCGAGACACAGAATCGAACTGTGGACACCGCGATTTTCAGTCGCGTGCTCTACCAACTGAGCTATCTCGGCCGGATATTTTGTTATTAAGCGTTCGTGATTTTACTTGGTGATAAAGGGATTGTCAAGCAACCCCTCGCGCCGGGTGGAGGTCGAACGGAGGGAACCGTAGCCGAAATATCGGAAGAACGACTGCCCACGGGCAAGGATGAAACCTCTCTTGACCTGCACCCGCTTCCGCACTACAATGCCCGCCTACACTTACAAAGTGTCATTGCGAGAAGTGGCGCCTCGCGCCACGACGAAGCAATCTCCTCATTGAAGAGTAGATTGCTTGATTCGTTGCAGTCGCTCGCAGTGATGGGAAATCATTATATGTTTGAAAACCTTACTTCTCGACTCAACCAGGTCTTTGATCAGCTCCGCCGGCGCGGAAAACTCTCCGAAGCGGATGTGGATGCAGCGATGCGGGAGGTACGTCTTGCATTGCTGGAAGCAGACGTGCACTTCAGCGTAGTAAAAGCTTTCATCGCGCGCGTGCGCGAACGTGCCGTCGGTGCGGAAGTATCAAAGGCATTGAATCCCGGGCAGCAGATCATCAAAATCGTAAACGACGAGTTGATCGAAACGCTGGGCGAACCTGCTCCATTAAATTTAACCGGGCCCAAGCCCCGCGTGATCATGATGGTCGGATTGCAGGGCTCGGGGAAAACAACCGGCGCAGCGAAACTGGCGCGCATACTTCGTTCGAAAGGCGAGCGGGTCATGCTGGTGGCAGGTGACCCGTACCGTCCGGCGGCGGTCCAGCAGCTCCAGCAGCTGGGAGAAAGGCTGGATGTGCCTGTCGAGACGGATAATTCCTTGAAGCCGCCGGAACTGGTCAGGCGAGCCTTCGAGAAAGCCGAAAAGGGCGGATTCGGGATCGTGATCGTGGATACGGCCGGTCGGTCGCAGTTGGACGCGGAGCTGATGAACGAATTAAAGTCCATCGTGGCGAAGGTTCCGCCAGTCGAAATCCTGCTTGTGGTTGACTCGATGATTGGCCAGGAAGCACTGAACATTGCGCAGGGCTTCCGTGACAACGTGTCCATCACAGGATTGATGATGACGAAGATGGACGGCGACTCGCGCGGCGGCGCGGCGATCTCGATCCGTTCGGTCACAGGCGTGCCAATCAAATTTATTGGGACGGGCGAAAAGCTCGACGCGCTGGAAGCATACGATCCGGGGCGGTTATCATCGCGAATTCTGGGCATGGGCGATATGATTGGCCTGATCGAAAAAGCCGAGGCGGCATTCGACCAGGAGACGGCACAAAGGACGGCCGAGCGCATGATGAAGGGACAGTTCACGCTCGAAGACTGGCTCGACCAGATGAAGCAGATGAAGAAGATGGGTCCGCTCGCACAGATGATGGACATGCTGCCGGGGCAGATGGGACAGGCTGCCCGCCAGGTGGACCCGAAGGATATCGAGAAAACGTTCAAGCAGTCGGAGGCGATCATCAACTCGATGACACTGAAGGAGCGCCGCGATCCCGAAATTTTGAACGCCTCCCGCCGAAGGCGAATCGCCGCGGGGGCCGGCATGGAAGTGCAGGACGTGAACCGTTTGATCAAGCAGTTCCGCGAGGCACAAAAAATGATGAAGATGTTTCAGAAATCGGGAGGAAAGGGGTTGGGCAGGTTATTTGGATAAAGAAAATCGTCTCCGTAAGAGACGATTTTCTTTGGACTATGCGGTTGCTAATTCTAGGCGTCGCTTATTAGATTGCTCCAGCCACCATCCAAGGGATACAATCAACAATGGAAGAATGATCAACAGGTCATAAACCCAATGAGCTATCGGGGTCATCGTGCTGCGTGTTTGAAATTCAATTAGGTACTCACGTCCGAAGCCAATCATCAATCCATATAGGAGTAATGCGAGCCAGCGCATCCTACGGTTCGTAGGCAGGAAAAATAGAGCCATGGTCGCCAAGATCAAAAAGAAATTAAAGTCGCTGATCGATAAGTAAATAATCAGAAGTGACTGATTCAAAAACCCGTAAAATGTGTGACCTGTTGGACGAACGACCGAGATGAGATTGCCTATAATACACATTGATAGGGGAAGCGCCCCGAATACCAGGGTAAGCAGGTCGTTTCGATTTCTCCACAGAATGTACCCGGCGAGGCCCAGCAATCCCAATAGGAGTACAGCCCAAAGAGCAGTCTGGATACCGTAGTACCAATAGACCTGAGTCGTGATGTACAAGAGTTGGGACACGATTATGGATATCCAAAACAACGCGAGAGGAGCTGATCTTCGCCATATCCCAATTGCGACAAGCGGCAAATGGATCAATATATCCAATCGCACATCAGCCCAACTGTATTGGGGCATAAGGTTGATATATAGCGAGTTAAGCAAGGGGTAGTAAGCGTAGGGAATCGCAATAAGCAGATAATCAATGAGTCTATCAGGTCGATACACTGCTTTGAGGCCCCTGCCCATATCCTTTGGCGAACCTAATTCTCTCATGAGCTTTCTCCTCCTTTGCTCTATATTCTTTCCCGTTTTGGGATCTTTTTCGCTCTCTTCAATGTGGCTGCTGATCTCCTCGATGAATGCTTCTTGCTCTTCGGGTGAAAAGGCTTTTAATTGCTTGCGTAAAGCCTGAAGATATTCTTCCATGATCTTTTGCCTGTTAACTTCCCATAGAGGGCTCTAAAGCCTTCTGCAAATTTTCGATGAAAGCTTTCCATTCCGCTTTGCGGGCTATCAGTGCTTTTCGGCCTTTCGGTGTGATAGAGTAATATTTGCGTTTTCGCTTTCCCTGTCCTGCCTGCCACTCGCTTTTCAAGAATCCGTCTAGTTCTAACTGGTGTAAGGCTGGATAAAGCAGGGCCGCCGTCATGGTGAAATACCCTTCACTTCGTTGCTCCAATTCACGCATGATTTGATACCCGTACATTTTTTTCGTGGATAAAACGCTCAGGATCAGGAGAGGGGTGCTGCCTTTGCGCAACTGGTGTAGGTGAGACATTTTTTCTCTTACCGGTCATTGTGTAACTTTATTATACATAAGTTAATTATATATGTCAAACCCGGCTTTGTTTAAAAGAAATGGAAGTTAACTTC
>DASTFG010000140.1:0-4896 GCA_035708785.1 Anaerolineales bacterium | reverse complement strand
CAGGCGGTTTCAATCTCAAATCAGTAGAAGAAGTCTGCGGTTTCGGCAGTCTGAAGGGGGAGAATCTGCTTGACTTATTGGCGAGACTTGTGGATAAATCACTTGTCATTGCCGATCTATTAACGAACGGAAAGTCTCGTTATCGTTTTCTGGAAACTATTCGGGAGTATGCCCTTGATAAACTTGAATCGCACAGGGAAGCTGACATTACTCGCGACGGGCACTTGGAATTCTTCATGGGGCTAGCTGAAATAGCGGAGCTTAATCATTTCAGCCCCGAACAGCTCGAATGGTTCAATCGCGTCGAGGCGGAGGTCGACAATATGCGCGCTGCCATGGATTGGTCCACATCCGCTGTCCCTATCGATGAGCCTGAGACTGGGTCATGGAAACAGCAGATGGGGTTGCGATTGGTTGGCGCATTGGTCTGGTTCTGGCATCGCCGCTACACGCGAGAGATATCCGAACGACTGAAGCAGATGCTGGCGATAACCGATAAACAGACCCAGGGACGGGCCACAGCACTCTATTCTCTTGGATTCTTATGCTGGACAGTGAATGACTTTTCGGATGCGCGCAAATCCTTAGAAGAGGCATTGAGCCTCAGTCGAAAATTGGATGATCGCCTTACCCTTGCAAGGTCATTGGGATATCTTGGCGCGGTCGCTGCCACGGAGGGCAACTATTCCCTGGCACAATCGCTGCTCGAGGAAAGTTTAAGCGTAGCGCGAGAATTGGGACCGGCAGGCAGGAAACCGGCGAGCTGGGCTCTGATGATCCTGGGTGATGTTCATTTTGAACAGCGGGACTACAGACTCTCAGAGAGCCTGTACGAAGAAGCGGTTGCTTTGATCAGAGAGGCATATGAGAAAAATCTGCTGGGTCTGGCGATTCGGCGACTGGGATATGTAGCCCTGAGGCGGCTTGACGTTGAACTGGCATCCGAGTATTTCGAAGAAAGCCTGAGGTTGAATCAGGAAGTGGAACATCCGGTAGGAATTTGTGCAGCGTTAACAGCATTTGCCAACCTAGCTATGATGCAGGGAAAGTTTTCCGAGGCAGCGCAACTCTTTGGAGCAGTGGAGAGTCACCTGGTTAGCTCATCGATGCACTTGTTCTATTCAGATAAAATCGAATACCAGCTCGGTGTGTCACATTTACGGAGTCAATTTGAAAGTGCCATGCTTGAAAAAGCCTGGAAAAAAGGTGCGGCAATGCCAATAGAACAGGCGATTCAATTTGCGCGCAAAGTATCCCGATCATGAATGGCCGGCTGGAAGTCAGACTGCTTGGTAAATTCGATGTTCGCCAGGCTGGCAAGCCTGTTGCCATCACCTCGCGTCCTGCGCAATCCTTGTTTGCTTATTTGATTTTGAGTGCAGGTACTTTCCATCGCCGCGAAAAGCTGGCCGGGCTGCTATGGCCGGACTCATTCGAGGAAACTGCGCGCAACAATCTTCGCCATGCCTTGTGGCGGGTTCGTAAGGCACTCAAGTCAGCCTCCTCGGTCAGCTATCTTCAGGCAAACGACCTGGCCATCGCCTTCAATACCTCCACAGATTACTGGCTGGATGCGGCCGCTTTGGAGAAGCTAGGTGAGCAGGCCTCAGCCGACGAAACGATTGCCGTTCTTTCAAATTATGATGGGGAACTGCTTCCAGGCTTCTACGATGAGTGGATAGTTCTGGAACGTGAACATTTATATTCCATTTTCGAGCGTCACATGGCCCGGCTGCTGTCGCTGCTTCAGGATGAGGAACGCTGGTCGGATGTTTTGGAATGGGGCGAGCGCTGGATCAAGCTGGGCCAGAAGCCTGAGCCTGCTTACCGGGCCTTGATGTGCGCGCACGCGGCCAGGGGCGATATGTCCAAGGTGGCGGCGACGTACGACCGCTGCGTGAAATCGCTGAAGGAATTTGAGATCGAGCCATCCGAGCAGACGCGTGCGTTATATGAGCAACTCAAATCGAGGAAAGAGACCCTCAAAACCGGAACAACCGGCCTGCCGGCCAAGGTTGCAGGACGTCCGCAGACGAATGTGCCGGTGCCTCTGACCAGTTTCGTCGGCCGGGAGCGCGAACTCGAAGAGGTGAAACGCCTGCTTTCCGGGACCCGTCTGCTGACGTTGATGGGTGCAGGCGGCATAGGCAAAACGCGCCTGGCAAATCAGGCGGCGGCGGAACTGAGTGGATCGTACACAGATGGAATCTGGTGGGTGGAACTCGCGCCGCTGAAAGATCCAGTGCTTGTTCCGCAGACGATGGCACAAGTGCTCGCAGTACGCGAGTCTCCCAGCCAATCCTGGATTGAATCCCTGGAAAACTCCCTGCGCGAGAAACAATTGCTGCTTGTACTCGATAACTGCGAGCATCTCATCGATGCCTGCGCGCAGCTCGCTCATCATTTGTTGTCCCGGTGTGCACATTTGAAAATCCTCGCGACCAGCCGGGAGGCGCTTGGCATTACAGGCGAGACGGTCTTGCAGGTTCCCGCGCTGTCCTTCCCTGTCCTGGCGCATCTCTCTCAGCTTCAGAATCTGAGGGACTTTGAAAGTGTTCAGTTGTTTGTGGAGCGCGCGGCGGCAGCCCAACCGGATCTGGCGCTTACACAGGAAAACGCGTTCGCGGTCACCCAGATCTGTCGCCGTTTGGATGGTATCCCTCTCGCGCTCGAGCTGGCTGCGGCGCGGGTGAAGATCCTGACACTCGAAGAAATCGCCAGGCGGCTCGATGACCGGTTCAGTCTGCTGATACAGGGGAGTCGCACGGCGCTGCCACGCCACCAGACACTACGCGCCACGATCGATTGGAGTCATGAATTATTATCCGGGCCCGAACGGATTCTCCTGCGCAGGCTTTCCGTATTTGCCGGTGGCTTTACATTGGAGGCGGCTGAAGCAGTCGTGGCGGAAGGAGAGATTGCGCGGTCGCAGGTGATTGATCTGTTAGGAAGTCTGATCAACAAATCATTGGTGATACTCCAGGCCCAATCAGAAGGTGAAAAGGGTGAAACTCGCTATGGGACGCTCGAGACGATCCGCGCATATGCGCGCGAGAAACTTGAAGAAGCGGGCGAGGACTCTGAAATCAGGGCGCGGCATCTGGAATACTTTGCCGCGTTTGCAGAACGTGCCCAGAAAGGAATATATGGTCTCGAACAGGCGGCTTGGTTCAGGCGCCTGGAGCAGGAAGTGGATAATCTGCGCGCTGCACTGGACTGGAATCCTGCGTCGTTTCTCGAGGGTAATCGTTCGGTACAGGAGAATCCGTACGTAATCATACGTTCCCTCTCATTGTTCTGGGAGCGTGGATACCGTTCTGAAATCATCGAGACGCTGAAAAAGCTGCTGGTCCGCGATGAAGGGAACGAGCCATCCGCAGAGCGGGCCAGGGCGCTGGATGTGGGAGGATTTCTGCTCTGGTCCCTGAACCGGCTTCCGGAGGCCCGTGCGTTTCTGGAAGATAGTATTCAGATCGCCGAAAAACTCGAGGATGATTCCATTATGGTCTGGCCTTTGATGTACCTCGGGTGGACGTTTTGGGGGATGGAAGAATATGACCATGCCAGGAAATGCCTGGAGAGGTCGCTGGCGATCGCCAGATCGTTAGGGGAAGAAGGCAAGGGTGCAGTCGGAGTCGCGATCGCCTATCTCGGTGATATCCCATATGCCGAAGGTGACTTGCCCGAAGCGCGCAAACTCTATGAGGAGGCGATTTCACTCCTTCGCGAACTCCAGAACCCCAGCATGCTGACCCCTTCCCTCCGGCGGCTGGCATACCTGGAAATACGTGAGGGTAAATTTGCTCAGGCAAGCCATCTGTTCCGCGAGAGCCTCGAATTAAATCGTCAACTGAGCCATCAGCACGGAGCAGTCGCCTGCCTGGCCGGGCTTGCTGCGATCCACCTGGCAAAGAGAAATGTTGAAAAGGCAGCAGTCCTTTACGGGTGCGTCGAACATCTTCTTCGGGAGTCTGGAAATCCTCTTCTGTTCACCGATACCGTCGAATACGAGCGTTCCCTGGCTCGATTGAGAAAGGAACTGGATGAAGCGACTCTCTTCGCCGTCTGCTCGAAAGGGCATGCGATGACGTTGGATCAGGCGATTGAATTCGCGTTAGTAGACGTTCAGGTGTAACTGTATGCTCAAAGTACGGTTACTTGGTGGCTTTGAAGTGGGCCACAATGGAAAGAGCATTACCATTACCTCGCGTCCTGCGCAGTCTCTGTTCGCCTATTTGATTTTGAGCGCAGGGACTTTCCACCGCCGCGAAAAGCTGGCGGGGCTGCTATGGCCCGACTCGTTCGAGGAAACCGCGCGGAATAATCTTCGCCATGCATTATGGCGGGTTCGTAAGGCAATTAAGTCGGCCTCCTCCGCCAGCTATCTTCAGGCAAACGATCTGGCCATCGCCTTCAATGCCTCCGCAGACTACTGGCTCGATGTATCAGAATTGGAAAAGCTGGACGAGAACGTTTCCACCGATGAACTGATCCCTGCTCTTTCGGAATATCGAGGGGAGCTGATGCCAGGGTTTTACGATGAGTGGGTCGTCCTGGAACGCGAGCACCTGAATTCCCTCTTTGAGCATCACATGGCACGCTTGCTGTCACTGCTGCAAGACGAAAAACGCTGGCTGGACATCCTGGATTGGGGCGAGCGTTGGATCAGGCTGGGGCAAAAACCTGAGCCTGCATATCGTGCCCTGATGAGCGCCCACGCAGCCAAAGGCGATATGTCGAAGGTCGCCGCGACGTATGAGCGCTGTATCAAGTCCTTGCGCGAGTACGGCATGGATCCATCCGAGCAGACCCAGCTCCTCTATCGAAGCCTGAAGTCTGGTAAAGATTCACGAAAAGCTACGAATGAATCTTTATCTACACTACTCAGCCAGGAGT
>DASTFG010000139.1:0-12442 GCA_035708785.1 Anaerolineales bacterium | reverse complement strand
AAGAGGAACAGATTCCTGCTGAAGTTCTGGAGCATGAAGCGGAGATCGCTCGCGCCCGGGCCAGGGACGAGGGCAAGCCCGAGAACGTCACGGAAAAGATCGTACAGGGACGCTTGGAAAAATTCAAGGATGAAGTTGTCCTGAATCGCCAGCCCTATATCCGCGATGAATCTATGACCGTGGAAAAGCTGATCCTGCAAACGGTCGCAGCGATTGGTGAAAATGTAGTTGTTCGCCGCTTCCAACGCTGGGAGCTGGGTGAGAGTCTAAATAATTAATTGAGTTATGAAGACCAACCTTCGGGTTGGTCTTTTCATAATCCTCACCAGCTCTTTTCCCTCGGCTGTGCGTGCTCGCGCCCGGCCCGGAGGTTAAGGGATAGGTGAGGCTGCAAAGGAGTCTTATGAGCGAGCTTAAGTACAAGCGCATCCTGCTGAAGCTCAGCGGTGAGGCGCTGGCGGCCAGGTCCGGTTTTGGGATTAACGTGGCTGAGGCGGAATCGATCGCCAGTCGGATCAAGGAAGTGCACGAGATGGGTGTGGAGGTGGCCGTGGTGATCGGCGCAGGCAACCTCTGGCGCGGCAAGCAGGGATTGGAGCGCGGCATGGAACGCGCAACGGCCGATTACATGGGCATGCTTGCCACGGTCATGAACGCCATGGCATTGATGGATGCACTCGAACGCGCCGGCGTTCTTACACGTGTCCTCTCCGCCATCGAGATGCGCGCCGTGGCCGAACCGTACATCCGCCGCCGCGCCATCCGCCACCTCGAAAAAGGACGGGTGATCATCTTTGGCGCCGGGACCGGCAATCCCTTCTTCTCGACCGACACCGCAGCTGCGCTGCGCGCCATGGAAATCGGCGCGGATGTGGTCATCAAAGCCACCAAGGTAGATGGAATCTACGATTCTGACCCGAAAAAGAACCCGGATGCCAAGAAATTCGATGAAATGACTCATATCGATTTTCTCCGCCGCCGCCTGACCGTAATGGATAGCACAGCGGTAACATTGTGCATGGAGAACAACCTGCCGCTCCTGGTGCTGAATTTATGGGATCCCCACGCGCTCGTGGCCGCACTCAAAGGGGAGGCGGTCGGGACGTTGGTCCACGATTCGTCTGGTTCTGCTATATAAATAAGAGAGCCGATTTGTGATTCCTTTGTGAGAGTCTCTCACCTTTCTTCAGAATCTCTCACAAATTGCGTTCATATAGCGAATTTCATAATTTTGGTGTATCCTTAACCTTGAGATACTTCCCGATTTTCAGGAGGCCGTGGTGATTAAAGAAATCCTCAGCAGCGCCGAAAGCCGTATGCGCGGTGCCATTCAAGTGCTCCATGACGATCTGGCTGCCATCCGCACCGGCCGCGCCAGTCCCGGTCTGGTTGAAAAACTCCAGGTTGAATACTATGGCACACCAACGGCCCTCATGCAGCTAGCCTCGATCAGTGTACCGGAGCCGCGTACATTGACGATCAAGCCCTTCGATCCCTCCTCGTTGAAGGTGATCGAAAAAGCGATCCAGGCCTCAGACCTTGGGCTGAATCCCAACAACGATGGCAAGGTCATCCACCTCAACCTGCCTCCGCTGACCGAAGACCGACGCCGCGACCTGGTCAAACATGTGAATCACCGCCTGGAGGAGTCTCGCATCGCCGTCCGCAATATCCGCCGGGATATTCACAATGACCTGCGCGACTTTGAGAAAGAAAAATTGATCTCTGAAGACGAATTGAAGCGCGGGGAAGAAGACCTGCAAAAACTGACAGACCGCTTTATAGAGGAGATCGCCAAGCTGGGTGAGAAAAAAGAAGCGGAAATCATGGAAGTGTAGCGACGATCCAGTTCGCCGCTGCGTACTGCTGATGCCAGAATCGCCTCTCAACATCCCTCCAGACAAACTTCCCCGCCATGTCGCCATGATCATGGATGGCAATGGGCGCTGGGCGCTCTCACGCCACCTGCCGCGTCTGGCGGGTCACAAGGCCGGGACGGAGAATCTCCGTCGGGTGATTCGTGCCACTGTGGAATTCGGGATCAAGTACCTCACAATCTATGCCTTTTCCACGGAGAATTGGGGCCGCCCGCCTGAAGAAGTCAAGGGACTTCTGTACATCCTTGAAGATGTCATCGATCGTGAACTGGCTGAGTTGCACAAGGAGGGTGTGCAGTTACGTCACATCGGTCGGCTGGAACGGCTCGCCCCCTCGCTCCAGGAAAAGGTGCTGGAGGCGATCGAGCTGACAAAGAACAACGACCGCCTGACCCTGAACGTGGCCTTCAACTACGGCGGCCGGGATGAGATCGTCAATGCCATTCAGAATATCATGAAGGATGGGATCCCGCCCGAGGAAGTCACCGATGAGCTGGTCAGCCGCTATCTTTATACGGCGGGCGTTCCTGACCCCGATCTTATCATTCGCACATCGGGGGAGTTGCGTGTGAGCAATTTTCTGATCTGGCAGGCTGCCTATTCCGAATGGTATGTTACGCCAACGTACTGGCCGGATTTCGATAAGGAGGAATACCGCCGTGCATTGGAAACATTTGCCCGGCGCGATCGCCGTTATGGGAAAGTCTCGTCGAATGAGTACGAGGCTTCCAATGCTTAGAAGGGTCCTGACGGCACTGGTGCTGGCGGCGGTCGGCCTGCCCGCGCTCATCTACGGTGGCTTGTTCTATTTTGTGCTGGTCGTGCTTGTCCTGGCCGGTGCTGCACGAGAATATGTGCAATTGTACCGGGCGGTTCAATATGAACCGAGTGAACTCATAACCCTGGGAGGCGTGCTTGTAATCGCTACGGCACGCTTCTTTTTTGCCAGTATTGCAATTCCTGCATTCATCCTATCCGTGCTGGTGGCCATGGTTGTTCATCTAGCTGCATTCGAACGCGGCCGGAATCAGGCCGGGCTCGATTTTGCCGTGACCGTCGCAGGCATCGTCTATGTTGGCTGGATTGGTTCGTATCTGCTCGATTTGCGCGCCCTGCCCGAGGATGGCG
Source organism: Anaerolineales bacterium (assembly GCA_035708785.1). GTDB lineage: Bacteria > Chloroflexota > Anaerolineae > Anaerolineales > Villigracilaceae > Defluviilinea. Next base: position 9,437 of record DASTFG010000139.1, on the reverse strand, counting down.
TCTGGTGGTGGCTGCTGGTGCTGGCGATCGTTTGGGCCGGGGATACCGGAGCGTATTCGATCGGCGCGGCCTATGGGAAACATAAGATGACCCCGCGGCTGAGTCCCAAGAAAAGCTGGGAAGGGTATTTTGCCGGTGTTTTCACTTCCGTGCTGATCGGCGCATTTTTAGCCTACGCCTTTTCGTCCCTGGGACCCCGGCCGCTGCGTGAGCTGATCGATCCGATCCGGGGCGGGCTGCTCGGGCTTGTCATCGGTGCGCTTGTCCCGTTAGGCGATCTCGGCGAAAGCATGCTGAAGCGCCAGGGCGGGCTCAAAGACTCCAGTAATATCTTTCCGGGGCACGGCGGCTTTCTAGACCGGATCGACTCATGGATCTGGGGCGCGGTTATCGGCTATTTCTTGATCCAATTCTTTATTCTGTGAAGGAGGTTTGATGGAATCCAACAGCGACCCGACACGAAACCTTGCACTCGAGCTGGCGCGTGTGACCGAGGCTGCGGCGTTGGCGGCAGGCCGCTTTATGGGCCGTGGCGATAAGGAAGGGGCGGACCAGGCTGCCGTCAATGCGATGCGGATCGTCCTCCAGACGGTGGATATGAATGGAGTCATTATCATTGGCGAAGGGGAAAAGGATAACGCTCCCATGCTGTATAACGGCGAGAATGTGGGCAACGGCTTCCCGCCGGACGTGGATGTCGCTGTCGACCCCATAGATGGGACTCGTCCCCTCGCGTTTGGCCGCTCGAATTCACTTGCGACGGTGGCCATTTCCCCTCGCGGGACGATGTTCGACCCCGGGCCTTTTGTGTATATGAACAAGCTGGCGGTCGGGCCGGAGGCGAAAGGGATCATCAATATCGAAATGTCGATTACGGAGAATCTCAAGGCGATCGCCAAAGCCAAGAGAAAAGACCTTGACGATCTGACGACGATCATTCTGGACCGAGAGCGCCATAAAGATATGATTGCCGAGATTCGCAGGGCCGGCGCGCGCATCCGGCAGATCCCCGATGGGGATGTAGCCGCGGCGCTGATGACCGCTTGGCCGGATTCAGGCGTGGATGTCTTGGTCGGGGTGGGAGGCACGCCGGAAGGCGTGATCGCAGCCTGTGCACTGCGCGCCATGGGCGGGGAGATCCAGGGCAAGTTGTATGCGCGCGATGAAGACGAGTTACGCCGCGGCCGCGAAGCAGGATATGACTTCGACAAAATCCTCACGATGGATGACCTGGTCTCCTCGGAAGACGTCTTCTTCGCCGCGACCGGAATCACGGATGGCGAGCTGCTCAAGGGAGTGCGCTACTTCGGTGATGGCGCCAGCACAGACTCACTCGTCGTGCGCGGCCTGACGGGAACCGTCCGGCAGATCAGAGCGACCCATCAGATCGATAAATTACATCGCCTGAGTGCGGTTAAGTATTGACATGTCGTTGCGAGCCTTCGGAAAGCAATCTCCTTGCAACATCGGAGGCACTTCCTGACTCGCATTGACACGCAACTTGACATACCCCCTCCTTAAGGTATAATCCCCGTCGCCTTCCTCGCTAGCTCAATCGGCAGAGCGGGCGGCTGTTAACCGCTAGGTTGTAGGTTCAAGTCCTACGCGAGGAGCTAATACAGGGACATTTTCCCAGTAAAGAAAGACCCAGATATGCTGATCGTCTGGGTCTTTTTTTATTGCTTCTATGCAGGCCTGGTGCAAATTGGGTGTAGTTGGGCAATCAGCCTTCAAACATCAGGTTATTCATCAGGCAGGCAGCTTCTTCGTGCCTGCCTGGTTTCGAATGCTCAGGCCTCCAAGCAAAACTGCAATTCCGTGGTTCGACATCAAGAAGGCGGCCGTATCTCTCAAATTGCGAACGCTTTATTCGATCCCTCAAGTGCAGAAAACTAAGCTTCGATAAATGGGATAACTGGAGGATTTCGAGTATAGCAGTGCCGTATGCCCTCTGGGGGATAACCTTTACCAAATCTTTACAATCGCTTTATCGGTTCTTCAATGGAGAATCATATACTGGCGGCATAAATCAACACACGGACGTGTGAATCGCAAGCAATAGGAGACACTCCATGAACAAAACGTTAACCACAACCCTGACCGTTCTCGCGATCCTCGCGCTGGCGGGCATCATCTTTTTTGCCGGGTCTATGTATGCTCGTTCGAATATGATGTTTGGCTGGAGCAATAATACATACGGGCCTGCCACGATGAATCGAATGATGGGCGGCACCAATGGAATGATGAACGGGCCAGGCGGGATGATGAACCGTTATGGTTTCAGCAATGCCAATCTGACCCCTCTGACAATTGACCAGGTGAAAGCCGGCGCCGAGCAATATCTCGCGAGGCTCAACAATCCCGATCTTGAGATCGCCGAGATCATGATCTTCGATAATAACGGTTATGTGATTGTTAGGGAGGCCAGCACAGGTCTCGGCGCCTTCGAACTGCTCGTAGATCCCGCTTCCCAGATTGCCTATCCTGAACATGGTCCTAACATGATGTGGAACCTGAAATACGGCGCTCTCAACCATGACAATATGATGGGTGGATCCGGTGGGATGATGGGCCGAGGAATAATGATGGGCGGCTATGGCAATATGATGGGCAACTGGGATGGCGCTGCCCCACTCGATGTCTCCGCCAAGATGACCGTTACACCTGAACAGGCCGTGGGATATGCCCAGCAGTATCTGAATGAGAACATTGCGGGTGCAGTGGTCGAACATCCCATTCAATTTTACGGCTACTACACGCTCGACTTTAAAAAGGATGGCAAGATCACGGGTATGCTGAGCGTCAATGGCTATAGCGGGCAAGTGTTCCTCCACACCTGGCACGGTGCATTCGTCGAAGAAACCGAATTCGAGTAACCGGTAGCCGGCATACGAGTCGGGCGCACATTGTGCGCCCGGCTGTTGCTTTCCAGGTAAAATCTCAATATGGCAAGAATACTCGTTATTGATGATGAGCCTTCCATCACGAAGCTTGTTACAGCATATCTCGAGCCTGAGGGGTACGAAATCCACACTGCCGCAGATGGGAATGCGGGTCTCAAAGCCGCCCGGACCTTCAAGCCCGATCTGATCATTCTCGATGTTATGCTCCCCGGTTTAGATGGGATCGAGTTACTTTCCCGTTTGCGCCGCGAATCGGATGTGTATGTGATCATGCTGACTGCACGCACGGAAGAGACCGATAAAATTGTCGGGTTGTCTGTTGGGGCAGATGATTATGTCACCAAGCCATTCAGTCCGCGCGAGCTGGTGGCACGCATCAAGGCGGCTCTACGGCGGCTTCCAAAGGGATCAGACTCGGGCACGGAAGGGGGCGTGCTCTCTTTCAAGCACATCCGGATTGACACCGGCGCGCGAACGGTGAGTGTCGATGAACAACCGATCGAGTTGACCGCCACGGAGTTTGACCTATTGAAAACGTTGGCTGAACACCGCGGGCGGGTGTTGACGCGTGAGCGCTTGCTCGAAAGAGTCTGGGGTGGTGAATACTTTGGCGAGCTACGCGTGGTGGATGTGCATCTCGGTCACGTGCGCCAGAAACTTGGTCGTGACGACATAATTGTTACTGTGCGCGGCGTGGGTTATCGCTTTGAGGATGAACCGCTATGAATCAGTACCTGCGGAGACATTTTGGTGCAAAGCTTTTTTTGTCTTATCTTGCCATCATCTTAATTGGCATGGTCGTATTGATTCTTGCCAGCCAATTTATTCTGCCGGCCTCTTTCAGCCGGCATATGGCTGGTATGAGTATGGGCATGGGCATGATTGGCAACGGCCCGATGGCGCAACTCTACACTGACTTTCGCTCCAGTTTCAATGAAGTGTTGATGTACGCCGCCCTGACAGCGCTGACGGTGGCCGTGATTCTCAGTCTGCTTTTCAGCCGTGGCGTCATTGCGCCGGTCCAGGCTATGTCCATTGCTGCAGAACGCATCGCGGCTGGGCGTTACGACGAGCGTGTGCGAGTGCACGGCGAAGACGAACTGGCGCAGCTTGCCTTGCGGTTCAACCAGATGGCGGAAAAACTCAACGAAGCGGAGTCCATGCGGCGCCGATTGATCGGTGATGTTAGCCATGAACTCCGCACGCCGCTGACAGCCATCAAGGGCTCGATGGAAGGTTTGATCGATGGCGTTCTGCCGGCGACCGCCGAAACCTACGAACAAATCCATGCTGAGGCAGACAGGCTCAATCGGCTTGTGGATGACTTGCAGGAGCTCAGCCGCGTCGAAGCGCGTGCCTATCGATTGGATCTTCGACCTGTCGAAGTCTCAGCTTTCGTCCAGGTCGTGGCCAAACGGCTCTCACCTCGGGCTGAATCCAAACAAATCTCCCTGGACGTCCAGCTGGCGCCTGACCTTCCGCGCGTTTTCGCGGACGAGGATCGCACCGTCCAGGTACTGACCAATCTCACTGCCAATGCTCTGCAATATACACCTGAAGGGGGCAGAGTCACAATCACTGCAAGACGACTTGATGATGATGTTCAAATCTCTGTCTATGATACAGGTATCGGTATTCCGCCCAACCATCTGCCACATATCTTTGACCGCTTCTACCGTGTGGACGCTTCGCGGTCACGTTCGCGTCGAGCTGGCGGTGGAAGCGGTATCGGCTTGACGATTGCACGTGCGCTTGTTGAAGCGCATGGAGGACGAATTTGGGCGGAGTCAGCAGGCGAGGGACAGGGATCCGTATTTCACGTCAGGTTACCCGGTGTGAGCTAGACAAAGTATGACAAGTGCCATGATATTTGGGGGCTGTTGCAGGAAATTAGCTGGCTATATCGATGTCCGATGATACTTTGCGTTCCTCATACTGCTTGCGCCATCCGTACGGCGTCATACCACGCGGCTTGTACACGGCTAATCCGGTAGCTGCGAGCAATGCCAGCAAGCCAGCGCCTGAGGCGACCACCATTTGGATCTGCAGGCTGCGATCGGCGTGTGATAGTGTTCCCTCTGACGCAACACCAGCCAGATAGGCTATTGGCTGCAAATGCACCAGCAGGATGAATGTGGAAAGGAGATTAATTCCGAGCTTTATCAAGATCCAGTAGTGGCTGAATAAGCCCCACGGCGTTCCCAGTGACAGAATCGGTCCTGTCAAAAGCAGTGGGGCAAGACTTAACGGGACAATCACGAACCGTGTGATCAGGTCCATCCCTAGGTAGGCGGCGCTCACGATCTGCGAATCCCGGCTGGTCAGACCGGCAATGCCAAGCGCCAGGAATGCCGCAACTGCGCCAAGCCAGCCAACCGTGAACGTGATATGCGCGGTGCGCACAAATTTGCGGAGGCCAGGCCTCATGTTCGTAGTTGTCCCTGTGCTTGCGCCATAGACAATTCGTAATCAACAAGCGATCCCGGCAGTAATCCTCGGGCATCGCTTACACCATGTCCACCCAATCCAAAGCCCATCAGGTGCAGGATGACTACAAGCAAGACGAGGAAGATGAAGATCATTACGAATAATTTCACCCATCGGGGTAGGCCTGGAGGGGAGCCTCGACCGGGCAGCCTCTGATTTTCTGACATCGTTCTCTCCGGTATAATTTTGAGAAGTGACCACCATATACTATAGCGTTTTCCAGCTGAATACAATAACCAGGGTAAGGGATTTGTTCATTTATGAACATTATGAGCGGATTGTTCATAAATTTCGTGTTGCATCCTTTGTCGAAGTGTGGGGAGGCGCGCGATGAAATCCGATCGACGGGTAGAGCGAACGCGCCACCTCCTGCAAAAATCTCTCATCGAGCTGATCGGCGAACGCGGCTACGATGCAATCACCATTCAGGATATTGCGGATCGCGCCAATCTCGGGCGTACTACATTCTATTTACATTACAACAGCAAAGATGAACTATTTGTGAGCTGCCATGAGGCCATTGTCAGACAGTTCCAGGTTAGCCCGCTCCATCCACTTTCCCGCGCCGAGCTGCTGTCACCCGAAGCCCCTGCGGCGTTGAGGCTGGCATATCGGCATCTGGAAAATGCGCGGCCAATGTTATCTTCGGTTTTTCAGGGGAAGGATAACCTGTTAATCCTGCGAAAACTGCGTGACTGGAACGCGAGGCAGATTGAGGCCAACCTGCGTGCTTCCTTTGCCGGCGTTGGGTGCAGCGTCCCATTTGACGTGCTATCCAGCTATCTCGCAGGAGCGCAAATCGCGCTCATCCAATGGTGGCTGGAGAAACGCCAATCTCACCCACTCGAAGACCTGGCGCAGACCTTCCACCGCTTACAGCGTGCGGCGATCCGCGAGGCATTCGGGCTGGAGGAGGGAGAGTAATTCTATGCTAGGGTATCCAGTTGGATAATACATTGACAACTAGGTCAGGGCTATCTGGATCATTTGTTTTCAGATGGACCGCGAAATTATGTGGACCATCCATACCCTCATGCATCATGAACACACTGGATTGGACGACCGTGCTTTCACCGGGATCAAGTACCATCGAACCGATGGTCAGTTGGGGCGGTCAGCAGCCCTCCACGACTTCGATATAAGGGTTCTCCTTGAAACGCAGAGTGCCATCGCCGGCATTCGTCACCTGGATGGCAAATGTCTTCGGAGTATCAAACGTCACATCGCCGTAATCGATCTGCTGCTGATCCACTGTAATCGATGGGGTTCCCTCGGCCTCCCGATTTGCAAAGAAAAATGCTGCGACCAACAGCAGAACGCCGCCGAGCGCTACCGGCAGCCATGGAAAATTCTTTTTTCGCTTTTGGCGACTAAACTTTTTCTTGTTCTTGCTCATTGTGTCTCTCCTTGATATTCGAATTGAAATGAATAGAGATAAGCGATCAGATCCCAGATTTGTGCCTCGGTAAAAATCGATCCCCACATGGGCATGCCCGTTCCCATGCCGCCGCGCAGGATCTTGCCTTGCAGCAGCGCAGGGCTGGCGCCCAGCATTCGTTTTGGGTCGGTGAAATCAACAGGGGTCTGCATGGTCATATCCATGGAGCCGTTCATCGTTTGCATGGATGCATCACCCGCAGCCCGCAGGTCGTCCGCGAAGACGCCGTCCCCGGCGCCATTCTCCCCGTGGCAGGCCGCACAATTTTGGGTATACAGGTTCCGGCCGTTCTCAAGCGCCTTAGTGGTTGTATTCGATTGCCAAAGGTAAGCAACGACATCCCAGCGTTCAGGCCCGGTCAGTGATGTGCTGGCCAAATCGTTGAACACCTCGGATGGGGAATTTGACTGATAATACTCGGTTGATAAATCAACCGGTAATCGGCCGACCAACTTCCGTCCCCGAATGGGGGATGGGACCTCCAGGGGAACCGACGCGGCGTCATGCGGCGCGTCGATGTCGAGATCGAGAATCACATATAAGGGACTTCTTGGCTGGGGCGTGAGGTCTGAAGCGCCTGTCACTTCAATCGTTCCGCGCATCCGCCAATGGTTGAGTCCACACCAGCGGGTGCAGTAGAAGGTGTACGTTCCGGGCTCGTCAAAAGTCAAAGTAATGTCCGTGACCTTTCCCGGCTCGATGTCCACCGGATCCATGTCCATCTGGCCAACGGCAAAGCTATGCACAACATCGTCGGAGGCGAGCTTTAAGTGGAGAGGTTTTCCCACTTCTGCTCGAATCACATCCGGATTCCAGCCGCCATTCTCTGCCATTCGGGCATGAATTAAGGGGGTGCCCGCCCATAGAAATAATGGCGCACCGACCGCGAGAAGCATCCCGGTGGCGATAAGGAGGCGGGAGACGAGTTCAGGGCGATTCATAGAAGTAACCAGAGCATGATGGATGTTACGATAAAACAATAGACGATTACCGGAATAGCGGACGTCTTGATTTGGTCTGCAGCTTTCTGTGCTGTCCGCGCCGACCAGATCAAGCCGCCCACCAGAGCCAGTGTTTGCGAAGGGGCAAGAATCGATGTGAGCATAGGCTGCCAGGCGGCGTGGGCGGTGCCGAACAGATTCCATCCCAACCCAAGCGGGTCGGAGAGGGAAGCAAGGATGTAGCTTGCATTGGTGAGTACGAAAGACAGGCTGAATGCCACCCAGAACATCAAACCCAACGGGATAAGCGCTGCAGAAAGGGCACCAAATCGCTTTTTGAGCGGCATATTGCTTCTTGTTTGCAGAATCCCCAGTGTGAAGAAGCCTGGGAGAACGACAAAGATGATGGACAGAAAGACGACCGCGTAGAGAAACCATGAGCTTGTTCCCACATGATACGCGGCATCCTTGAGCACACCCCATGGACCGAGCAGAACACCTGCATAGATCATCGCAGAGCCAAGCATGATGAAAGCTTTGAATGCTTCGTCCAGCCTGCTGGAGGGCCTGGCGAGGTCAGTGGAAAACGAACGCAGGTTTACCGCAATATTGTCGTGCGGGCAGGTGCGGATGCATTCCATGCATAGTCCACAGTAAGTATTCTTCGCGAGACCCCCAGGGAAGACATCCCACGGACAGCCATACCCGGTGGACGAGCCGTTATAGCAGGGTTTGCCGGCGCAGGCGACACACACTTGCTTGTCTTTGATCCGCAATTCGATCGGCGCCGTCTGTGAATAGAGACCAATAAACCCACCGACCGGGCAAAGATAGCGGCAGAAGGCGCGGCGCTCGAAGACGGTGCTCAGTCCGATGGCGCCAAAAAGCATAACGACCAGGACAATCCCGGTAATATTCGGAGTAGTGAGCAGTACGCTGCTAAAAAGAGCTAATAAGAGGAACGAGATATTTTGAAGCCAGATATTTCGAAACGCCCGGGGCCAGCGAAGGTTAAGCCAATTTGGTTTCTTATCAAGTGGAGCAAGCACCGCGCCACGTTGGAGCCATTCCCCGGGCATGGGGATAGGGCACACTGCGCACCATCCGCGTCCAAAGAAGGGAACCGCCACTAGGATCAGGATTGCCCACCAGCCAATCCACACAAATACAATGCTGAAGTTGCTGCTTCCGACGGGCGTGCCGATCAGCCCTGCAAGAATCGCGAAGATATACCCGACCAGCATGACGATAAATACAGTGAGCTGCGGATATCGACTTTTCAGTGCAGTCTTTATGAAGGGGCTTCGGGTGAGCTCAATCTTTGTCATACGTCAGTTACGCTTTACCAGTATAAGAACACCAAGGACTGCGATCCCCGCCAAACCAGCAGAGCGCAAAAGCCAGTCATTCGTGCCAACCGTCAGTTTGCCGATCATGAACGGGTGCATGGCCCCACAAGTCACATTGCAGCGAAACCGGAAAGAACCTAGTTTGTCGGCTGTGAACGTCAGCGTTGCGGCTTGTCCCGGGTCCGCTTCCACGGCGAGGTCGTACCCATCGATGTACAGGCCATGAACGACATCTGTGCTGACGAGCTGGATCGTAACGCTGTCGCCTGGGTTCACGGCAAGTTCAGACGGCGAATATGCAAATTGCCGCGCGTCGATC
>DASTFG010000138.1:0-6598 GCA_035708785.1 Anaerolineales bacterium | reverse complement strand
ACGAAGAGATAGTCGAGCGCCAATGAAATTGCGCCAATGACCCCGACATTCGAACCGACACGAGAGTACTTGATGGATAGATGTGTTGTGGCCAGCGGCAGGGACCGCTGCAGCACAGCCTGACGTATGGCTACCAGCAGGTGATTGCCAAAGTTGGCAATCCCGCCGCCGATAAAAATGTGGCTGGGATTGAAGAAATTGACAAGGCTCGCCAGCACATCGCCGATCATTTTCCCGCTCTCACGGATGATATCCAGCGCGGCCTGATCTCCTTCCCGGCAGGCGATATTTACATCCTGGGGACGGATCATACCTCCATCGGATTTCCGGATCTGACTCATAATCGGGCTGGTCCCGTTTCGAGCGGCCTCCAGCGCTTTTGCCGCGATCGCTGGTCCTGCGGCCATGGCCTCCAGACAACCGGTGTTGCCACAGGCGCACAGAGGACCTTTTTTATCCACACAAATATGACCGATATCGCCGGCACACCCATCACTGCCGCGATGGATCTTTCCGTTGGAAACGATTCCGGCGCCGATGCCCGTGCCGATTTTGACAAAAATGAAGTGATCGATACCTACTCCATCCCCGGTGCGCTGCTCTCCCAATGCCATGATATTAACATCGTTATCCACAACCACAAAAGCAGAAAGAAACGTTTTCTTAAAATAGTCCCGAATGGGAAAATTCTCCCATTCGGGCATGAGTGGAGGTGCCACCAGAACTCCCTCGGCAAAATCAACAGGGCCCGGAACACCGATGCCAATCCCCAGGATCTGATCCGGAGCAGCTCCCTGGATTTGGATCAACTCAAGCAGCAGCTCACTGCAGCGACCAAGCACTGTCTCCGGGTCGAGCTTAACATCTGTTGCCTCCGAACGACGCTGCACGATCGAACCCGTGACATCTGCCAGCGCAATATCCAGGCTGGTGGCCCCGATATCGATCCCCGCAACGTAGCCAAGCTGATTGTTGATCCGCAACAGGCGCGGCTTGCGTCCACCCTGAGACGCCCCTTCGCCCGTCTCCACCAGATAACCCTTGTTTACCAGGCTTCGTATCTCCTGCGACGTCTTTGCTTTTGACCATCCGGTAATGTGTGAGATTTCACCGCGGGAAATCCGTCCCTGTCTGCGCAACGCGCGCATAATCTCCACTTCGGCTGCGTTCACCGAAATGGGAGCCGTGAGTCGAGCAAGCTTTTCCGTGCTGGTGACAGAACTTGCGGGCAAGGTGTGCACCATCAATTCGAAAGATTTATTCGGCAATGAAGGAAATACGGGTTGATTTCATTATAGTCCTTCGCATTTGTAAATTCAATAGCCAAACATAGCATAAAATTAAGAACTTCATTCACATCGCGAACGAAGTTCTTCTCCGATGTATCCATCCGAACTAAGCGCGATCTCTAAATCTCCGCCATAACCAGACAAGCAACGTAAAAAACAGCCAGTACGCGACAAAAAAGATAAGAACCCAGAGAATAAACCCCTCAATGCCCATACCCTCTATCGTTAGGCACGCCTGAATAAAAGCGATGATTGCGGCCGCGGTTGCAAGCGCCTTCCATGTAGAACGCCGCTTGACTCCTGCACCCTGATTATCCTCTGGATTTTCTTTCATGGCATCATCTTCCCTGCTCTCCGCGCTGAGCGGAACAAGCTGCCAGGCGAGTGCAGTCGAAGCGCATTGTTACAAGAAGATCTCTTTACTGCTCGCGCTTCGACTGCGAGTCTCAACGAACCCTCGACCCTCCGCCCAACGCGAATTACTGGATGACCTGCGAGATCTTGCCTGTCTGCTTATCCTTCAAAATCACCTTTAACTTTCCATCTGGCATTTTTTCTTCCTTGATCAGAAAGTGTCGCTCATCGTAATCCTTTAAACCGGCGTTCTCCTGGTTCACCGGACCGCCGCGCCATTCCTTGATTTCAATCGACTCCCATTTTCTACTTTCCGCCGATTTATAGGCAGCATCCATAATGGCATTCACAACATATCCATCATAGAATGTCTCCATCGGCGCCTGTCCTTTGTCCATCGAGTTGAACATATCCATGAACATCGCCACATAACCGAGCGAGCCGATCTCATCCCCTACCGGGAAGAGCCAACCCGCATCCCCTTCCGCTTTCTCAGCCACATAGCCGCCCTGACCGACACCCGTGAACATCTCGAAGCCTGTTCGCATCCAGTGGTTCAACCAGATGGTGCCGTCCGTGCCGGCAACTTCGTCTCGCAGATCCATCCCGCCGCGGAAGGCCCAACTGACCTCGAACTGCCCGATCGCGCCGTTTTCATAGCGCACCAGCCCAACAGCGTGATCTTCCGCCTCGATTGGGTGGACCTGTGTATCGGCCCAGCAGGTGACCTCGACAGGGCGGATGCCCTTGCCTATAAAATTGCGCGCGATCTCGATGCAGTGACAACCCATATCCACGATTGCGCCGCCGCCCGAAAGCTCCTGATCCCAAAACCAGTCGCTGTGCGGGCCGCCATGCGTCTCACGTGAGCGCGCCCACAGTACCTTACCGAGCGCGCCATTGCGAACAGACTGCAACGCCTTCAACGTTTTGGGCGTGTAAGCCAAATCCTCCAGATAGCCATGGAACACGCCGGCCTTTTCCACTGCTTCCAGCATCTCGAACGCCTCCGGTCCGCTGATGGCAAGCGGCTTGGTACATAAAACTGCCTTTCCCGCCTCCGCGGAGAGCAGGACAGCTTTTTTGTGCAGGTAGTTGGGAATACCAACAATCACGGTATCGATCTCAGGGTCGTGAATCGCCGCAGCCATGTCATCCGTCCAGCGCGGAATGCCAAACTCCTCCGCGAACTTTTCTGCATTTTCCGATTTACTCGAGCACACGACCTTGATCTCATCCTTCCCCCGAAAGTTTTGCAGGCTCATGGTATAGAAACGGCCGATCAATCCTGTCCCCAGCATGGCGATCTGATGCATAGTTATCTCCTTGCGAGAAAGATATGCAAAGATTATATATCAATTCTTGCAGGCAATCGCAGGACAAGATAGAATGATTTTTAGATAAGGAAACCAGATATGTCAACTGCAGCAAGAGATTACCTCACGCAAGCCAAAGCGATCCTCGACCGGATCGGAGCCGCTCAAATGGATGCCATCGAGCGCGCCGCCGAGCTTTGCGCGCAGACCATCGCCGGAGACGGTCTTGTTCACCTGTTCGGCACAGGGCACTCGCGTATCTTTGTCGAAGAGATGTTCCCGCGTCATGGGAGTTTTCCCGGCTTTCATCCAATCGTCGAGCTCTCACTCACGTTCCACAACCTGGTTGTTGGTTCCAATGGACAACGCCAGGCGATGTTCCTCGAACACGTGGAGGGGTTCGGTCAGGTCATCCTGCGCAACTTCGTTTTCAGCACCCCGGATTGCTTCCTGCTCTTCTCGAATAGCGGCGTCAATGAAGTCGTTGTGGACGTGGCGCTCGGGGCCAAACGACTTGAGATGCCTGTGATCGCGGTCGTCTCCGTAGAGCATTGCACGGCCTCGCCAGCCAATCACTCGAGTGCGAAAAAGCTCACCGACATTGCCGACATCATCATCGACAACTGCACCCCGGGCGGAGACGCGCTCGTGCGCGTACCAAATCTGGAAGATCCGGTCGGACCCGGTTCGACGATCGGCGCGGCGGCCGTGACCAACGCGCTGAAATGCCGGATCGCCGAACGACTGACTGAACTCGGCAAGCCGCCCATCGTCCTCACCAGCAGTTATTTTATCGGGAGCGAGGCCAGTAAGAAGCGCTTCGACGACTGTTACGACGACTACCGCGCTCGCGTCCAAAAAGTTTATGGACGCTGCGAATGAACCGGCTCAAGGATAAGGTCGCCATTGTCACGGGCGGCGGAAGCGGGATCGGACTCGCCACCGCGCAGCTCTTTGCAGAGGAAGGCGCGCGGGTCATCGTGTTTGATATCAACGTTTCCAATACCTATTCTCTTCCCGTGGATGTCACATCGGCATCCGAAGTCCAATTAGGCATTCGAAATGTCATGAACGAACAGAAGCGCCTCGACATTCTTGTCAATGTCGCGGGCGGGAGTGGTCGCCAATGGGGCGATGGGCCGACCGACTCGTGTACGCTGGAAGGCTGGGGCAAGTCCCTCGCGCTCAACCTAAACAGTGTTTTTTACTGCTGCAAATATGCCCTGCAGGTGATGCTGACTCAACAGGACGGTGTTATCGTAAATGTCTCATCGGTGCTCGGTCTGGTTGGCGGCGATGAGGACTTTGCGACGCATGCCTATGCATCGAGCAAAGGCGCGGTGATCAGCCTTACCCGTTCGATTGCCTCCTACTATGCACCGCGCGGGATTCGCGCCAACGTGATCTGCCCGAGCCTGATCGCAACTCCTATGAGCCAGCGCGCGCAGGAAAGCGAGCATATTCGAGCGCGCCTTTCACAGCTCCAGCCCTTGACCGGTGACTTCGGCTTGCCAAAAGATGTGGCTCACGCCGCACTCTACCTTGCCTCGGATGAATCTTCCTTCGTCACCGGCTCAGTCCTGACCGTGGATGGAGGCTGGACGGTGAGGTGATATTCTGCGAGCGGCATCAATGTAGCATGAAGCAACCTGGACCAGAAAGGAGAACTGATACGTGAAAGAGCAGCCCTTGCGTACAACCGTGATCGGGAGCTACCCCTTCCCTTCCTGGCTGGAGCTGGCAATGCAACAACTTGACAGGTTTGGGACAAATGAGATCCTCGAATTGCAGGAGGACGCGGCGGTCGTTGCCATCCACGATCAGGTGGAGGCAGGCCTCGATGTCATTACCGATGGCGAGCAGTCCCGGCTGGACTTCAACTTATCGTTCTATGGATATTTGCAGGGTATCCGGCCAAATGAACGACCACTGCGGGTATTCGGCCCGCCCGCACACGACCAGCGCGACAAACATAACATCGTGGGCGAGATCAGCGCGCCGCGCGGGCTGGGCGTGCTGGATGAGTATGAACGATTGAAGCGCCTTGCACCGGAAGGATTCACACTCAAAGCCAGCGTGCCAGGTCCGTATACATTGAGTGGTCGATTGAATCCAAATCAGCAATATCCCGACCGCTATGCCATTACCGAGGGATTGATCCCCATCGTACGTACGGAATTGGAGACGTTGGTCGGCGCAGGCTGCACGGAGATCACCGTCGACGAACCGTCGATGAGCTGCTATGCCTATAAGGAAGATACCAGGCGTTTCGTGGATATTTTCAATCGTACCGTCGAGAGCGTGTTTGGCAAGACCCGCCTCTCCACACATTTATGTTTCGGTAATTTCAAAGCACGCGCAGTCGGCCCGCGCCAGTACGCGCCAATGTTCCCTGACTTCCTAGACATGCAGGTGGACGAAATCCATCTGGAGATGGCAAGCCGTGAGTTCTCCGAAATTGAAATGATCGAGCAAATCGCCAAAGTCAAGGATGTGGCGGTTGGGATTGTGGATGTAAAATCCTATTACATCGAGACGCCTGAGGATATCTCCCGCCGGGTCCGCCTGTGTCTGAAATACGCGCCGCCCGAACGCCTCTCCTTTGCGCCTGATTGTGGGCTGAGTCAGACGGCGCGCTGGGCCGCGCGGCTCAAGCTGCAGAATATGGTCAGGGGTGTGAAGATCGTGCGAGAAGAATTAGGAATAACGTAATCGAGCGCTGGCTGGCGCTTGCGATTGCAGCGTCTGGCTCCCTGCGGGAGTGCCAGGCCAAGACGTTGACTCCAGAAAAGATGATTAAACCAATTTTACAAGAGGACGCATTTCTAGAGGATATTTCTCGCGCAAAGAGAAACCCCGACCAATTGCACTTGTGGTGGCTCGGTCAAAGCGGGTTTTTGGTCCAGTGGCAGGGCTGTCATCTTTTGATAGATCCCTATCTTTCAGATTCACTGACAAAGAAGTATGCAGGCACAGACAAGCCTCACGTCCGGATGACCCAACGCGTCATTGCACCTGAACGACTGGATTTCGTGGATGTGGTGACTTCCAGCCACAACCACACGGATCACCTCGACGGGCAAACGTTGATCCGGCTATGGAAGGCGAATCCGGACCTGACGGTTATCGTCTCACGGGCCAACGTAGATTTTGCTGCTCAGCGCTTGCATGTTCCTCCTGATCGATTAACTCCGATTCGAGCGGACGGTGAACCAGTTCAAGTCGGACCATTCACTTTTCACGCCATCCCGTCTGCCCACGAATCGCTCGAACGGGATGAGAATGGTGACCATCGTTATATTGGTCTGGTTGTGGAAGCCGGCCAGCGAACGATCTATCATAGCGGCGATTGCATTCCCTACGACGGTTTGGCGGAACGACTCAAAAACCGGGAGATCGACCTCGCCCTGCTCCCTATCAATGGACGCGACCCTGCACGCGGTGTGCAGGGCAATTTTACGGCGGAGGAAGCCGCGCGGCTGGGAAAGGACATCACCGCGGGGTTCGTCATCCCTTGTCATTATGAGATGTTCGAATTCAATACTGTCTCGCCGCAGCGATTTGTGGAATTTGCGGAACGGATCGGCCAAAGATATCGGATGTTGAAATCCGGCGAACGGCTGGATCTTTAGAGCATTG
>DASTFG010000137.1:0-2754 GCA_035708785.1 Anaerolineales bacterium | reverse complement strand
TCTCGCTGCTGACAAAGCTGTTATCCGAGCCGCTGCCCGATCTCTCAGCTCACCCGGGCGTGACTCCTGCTACTGCTGAAACGTGGGCAACCTTCCAGCTGATCGCCCGCGTGCGCGATGTTTATGGCGCGGAATTATTGGGGCCGGCCGTGATCTCGATGTGCCGCTCGGCGGCGGACGTCTTGAGCGTGCTGCTGCTGGCCCGCTGGACAGGCTGCGACAAGGCGCTTCAAATCGTGCCGCTCTTCGAAACGATCGAGGACCTGCAGGGCGCGCCGTCTATCATGGAAAATCTCTTCCGCCTGCCGATATACCGGGAGCATCTGAAGACCTGCGGGGATGAAAAAATGGTCATGATCGGCTATTCGGACAGCAACAAGGACGGCGGATATTTGATGGCAAACTGGTCCCTCTACCAGGGACAGGAGAATATTGCGAAGGTCGCGAAAGAACATAAGATCACACTGACCATCTTTCACGGCCGTGGCGGCACGACGGCGCGCGGCGGCGGACCTGCAAACCGCGCCATCCGCGCCCAGCCCGCGGGCAGTATCAACGGACGTTTCCGCCTGACGGAGCAGGGAGAGACGATCGCAGCGCGGTATTCCAACCCCGAGCTGGCACACCGCCACCTGGAACAGATCGTCCATGCGGTGCTGCTGGCTTCCACGCCTGCAAAGACAAAAACCGAGATTCCCTCCGCATGGCGCGCGGCGATGGACGAGATGTCGGCGACGGCGCATAAACTATACCGCGGACTGGTCTATGAGACGCCCGGCTTCATCGACTTCTGGCAGGCCGCGACGCCCCTGGACGAGATCAAGCGCATGCATATCGGTTCGCGTCCCGCGGCGCGCGGCCAGAGCAGTGAGGTGGCCAAGATCCGCGCCATCCCCTGGGTGTTCTCGTGGATGCAGAGCCGCTTCAACCTGCCCGGCTGGTTCAGCCTGGGGTCTGCGCTGACATCTGTGGAAGATGTGACGCTTCTTCGAGAAATGTACGGGGGCTGGGCTTTCTTCAAGACCATGCTCGACAACACCGAGATGTCCCTGCTCAAGGCAGATATGGAAATCGCGTCGCTGTATGTCGACCTGGTTCCGGATAAGAAGCTGGGCCAGGAGCTGTTCAACGCCATCCGCGCCGAGTACGACCGGACGCGGGATGCGGTGCTGGAGATCAGCGGTCATACAAACTTGCTCGACGAAGAACCGGTGACACAGAACGCGGTGCAGCTGCGGAACCCGTATGTGGACCCGCTGAACTACATCCAGGTGGAAATGCTGCGGCGCATCCGTGCGCTGGCCGATCAGGAAAGTGAGCAGGCCGAATCGATCCGGGAGGTCATCGGCATTACGATCAACGGCATCGCGGCAGGGCTGAGGAACACGGGGTAGATTTGATGCGCGCTCCCGCGCCGTCCCCGGCGCAAGGATCTTAAGATTTCCGCCGAGGACGGCGGCTTTAGCCATAAGCCGGGGTAGGAGGCTATTGTCCAGGGTTCAGCACGCGTCCAACAAAGAGGATCTGCCCGGTGGGGATGTCGCGGATCAGGAAAATGAACGGCCGGTCGATCGTCAGCGTGACCTCGAAGGCCGGCGCGCTGGTCACGCCGACGATGACGGCGGTGGCCGCCGCGGCTTCCGTGCCCTTCTCGTCTACGGCGACGAACGCCTTATGGACGACCTCGCTGATGAACAGATCGTTCCGCTCTGACATGCCGGAGAAGTTCGCCCGGTCCGGATCGAAGGCGTCCGTCATGCCGAGAGCCTTGAGCTGGTCGGCAAGGCTAAACTCACTCTCGAATTCGAACTTTGGCAGCGCAAGCGTGACGGAGGTGGGCTGGAGACTTCCCAGGATCATGGATACGGCGTCACCGTCCAGGCTTGATTCCACTTCTTCGAAGCGGCCCTCGTCGGGGACGATGATATCCATCGCGGCGGTCTCGCCTTCGTAAGCCAGCTCGATGGCCTGCCATCCGTCGCCCTTGATGTAGGGGATAAATGCATCCTGGTTCATCATCGGGACGGTGACTTCCGAGCCATCCAGTAGACGGAAAGATGCATCTTGTGTCGAATCGGCGTCGAACGGGCGGAGCCAGTCGCCTTTGAAGTAGATGGCATTGACCAGCGCCATGCGAGTATCTGTAGTAAGCACGCCTTCAGGGATCAGATCTTCGATCTTGCCCTCCGTCTGATCGCTGACCCAATCGTTGATCTCGCTGCGGGCGGCTTCATACTGGTTGATGAAATCCGCCAGACGGACCCCGGCGCCGTAGTTCAAGGCAATCGTATCGAGAAAGCTTTGCAGGAAGGGATAGGTCTGTTCTGCCCAGACGGCATTGGCGATGTTGAGCTGCAGCGGCGTCTGCTCATCGGACTGAGCTTGACTACGCTCGGCAAGCTGCAGGTCGAGCGCGTTGAAGGCGGGATGGAGCTGGTCCTGCGACAGGAAGTGCAGGACCTCCACCATCTGCGATTCGGTCTCCCCGCGCGCGCCCGCGTAGGTCATGGCCAGGGCGAGGGAGATGCTGTAGGGTGAGTAGATCAGGTTCCCGTCCTGCGCCCGGAGCGAGCGGTATAGGTCAAAGGCGAAGGAGTTGTTGTTATCGACCAATGCCTGGACGTCATCCGGCGGCGCATCCGGTTCCATCACGCGCTGCAGGTCGGACCGTGCGATGGAGGCGGACGGGGACGGCCCGCAGGCACTGAGCAGCAGGCTGAGGGCGATCAGAGCCATGGACATTTTGAAGAGGTG
>DASTFG010000136.1:0-6269 GCA_035708785.1 Anaerolineales bacterium | reverse complement strand
GGGAGTTCCCCCAGGATTTCGGCCTCCTGTTCATCCACTTCGGCATCACAGATGGGATGGGACATGCTTACGGCTGGCTTTCGCCGGAGCAGCTCAGCGTCATCTTCCGCGCCGACGAAGCGCTGGGATTGCTCCTTGCCGAGCTGGAGACGCGAAACCTGCGTCATGAGACCTTGATCATCGTCACAGCCGACCACGGAGGCCATGGCACCACACACGGCTCCAGCATGCCCGAAGACATGACCATCCCGTGGATCGCGGCGGGGCCGGGAATCCAGCCAAGACCATTGACCACCCTCGTCCACACCATGGACACCGCCGCGAGCGCCGCCTTTGCCCTGGGCCTGGACATCCCCGCCGAGTGGGACGGCGTCCCTGTTTATGAAGCCTTTGGCCTGCCTGTGGAACGACAATCCGCAACCTGCCCGTGATTTGGACGATAACGGTGACATGGACTCAGGCGATCACTACTTCCTCTGTCCGCTGCTCGGGCCGGGACGAACGGAACCATAAACCATAATAGAAATAAGATAAAAAGAACTGCCCGGGGCCGCACGGCCTCTGGCAGTTCTGATGTTTCGTGCGAAGCGCCCAGACCTGAGATGTTTATAGCCAGGAGATTTTTATCTCGTCCTGCAAAACCTTGATCTCTTTATCTCCTGTAACGAGTTCAGCTTTGCGTGCTTTTGCCAATGCCGCGGCGAAACAATCAGCATACGAAATATTTCCATTCGCCTTGAATAGGGCGGCCTGGCGAGTTAACTGCCAATCTGCATCCACAACTTCAATAGCCATTCCCATAATATCGTCAATATACTGATCGGCGATTTCAGCAGAATTGGTACGGGCAATTGCATACCAAACCTCTCCCAAGTTTACGACACTCATCAAGAGATCTCCACTGCTTTCTTCGGCTTTAAGCAGCAAGCCTCGAACGAAATCTGCTCCTGGCTCATCCTCGAAGAAGGCCATCAACGCATAGGAGTCCAGCACATTGGCCGTCATGACTGTTTTTCCCTTTGCCTATCCTTACGGCGTTCGGCAACCAGTACTTTCAGCCCGCCTTTCCCCTTGAGAGAACCTTGCAGGTTTTTGAGATATTGTTCGGTGGGAACTGGCAAAGTCGCTATGGTGTAGGCGTCGCGTGCGCCGGCCAGAGTGGGATGATGACCGGTCCGATATAACCGTCTACGTGCGCGATGAAAACCTGCCCGCGCGAAGGCTCGGCGCAGCCCGCTTCATCCCTCACCTGGACCGACTCACCGAACGCCCCGATCGGTGTAAACACTAATTCTCCTGCCTGGCAGGTCCAGGCCTCGACCAGATACTGGGGGCTGTTCGGGGATTCCCGGTCGCCGAGGGCCAACTCGTAGCCTGTCCAATAGATGTTGACCAGGTCTCCGCTGCGCGCAGCAAACACATTCTCCACGGGCGGGTAATCAGGATGGTTAACGTACGGGGGCGGCGCCTTCTCCGGGTAGTAGTCCGGCTCGAGGCTTGACACATCCCCATCCAGTTGGATATTCCTGGCATTGACCCAGCACGAAGCCTGATAGAAATCGGCAAGCCCGTAGAGCCAGGTGGCGGTTGCCTCTCCGCTGCGGATCTCCATCCGGCCATAGAACTCCATTTCCGTGCCCAGCCGGTATCCCTCTCGATAGAGGTATGCCTCGCCGGGCCCGTAGCGGCAATTGACCCGTTCGGCGATCACCGTCCCTCGCAGGGTCTGATATGCAGGTGCCGGCGTGGAGGTCACGGTCGCTGTTTGAGAAGCCGTCGCCGTCCCGGTCGGGGTGAGGACGAGGGTAGGCGTATCCGTCGAAACGGGGACAGGCGTGGGCGTCGATGTGGATGCCTCGACGATGACCGTCGTCGGCGGTAAGGGCGTCACCACCGGGGGAGCTGCCTCTCTTGGCAGTGCCAGTCCAATCCCCGCGAGGACGAGCACGGCGGCTGCGATCGTCAGGATCTTGCCGATCGTCGCGCCGACGACCGATGAGAACAAAGCCGGCAGCCCCAGCCACAGAGACATGAATAAACCGATGTTGGCCATTGGCAGCATCTGGCCGCTGCCGGTGTGGACATAGTTCTTATTCCCTGCCAGCCTGAGCGCAGAGATACGCGCATCCTTGAAGCGCTCATCCTGGTTCAACGCCAGGGTCTTCAGCTCGAACGCGGCCCGGGCCGGCATGTCGACGAATACACGGACACTGCCAGCAGCCATGTTCGCGATCTGCAGCTGGGAGCGGTCCGCGCTGGTCAGCTTCGAAAGAAAGTCCAGCAGCTCCGCCTGCTTCTCCGCCGTGAACGCGTTCAGATCGATGCCCTGGATGACCAGCTCCACCTGGCGGATTTCCGGTTCTGGGGCCGGCTCGAGTTTGGCGATATGCTCCTTGAGCGTTTCGATCAGCTGGCTTACGGCGTTATCGAACCCCAGCATTTTGACGTCGATAAATTGCAGCCCTGCCAGTTGATAGCGGATCGCGGCCGGGATCTTGACCGGCTCCAGCATCAGGGGGAAGATCGTGCACCCGGAATCCTGCGAGAGGTCGATCTCGCGGCGGACGTTATCGGAAGCAGCCGAGTTGGGGGAAAGTATGAGGACGAACGCCGCGCAGGTGTCGATCGCCTCGACGATCTGCACGCGCCAGGTGTTTCCCGCCTTGATATCCTCCCGGTCGATCCAGACATCGATCCCCGCCTCGGTCATCCTCCCCACGATCGTATCGACCGTTTCTGTATCGCGCCTTGAGTAGCTGGTGAAGACCTGGGCCATTGTGGGATACCTTTACCCGGCCTATCATACGTAACTATTGCGTATACGTCAACGAATTTTCAGACAGGCGCTTTCTCAGTCTGCAATATAGACGGCATTTTTTGTTCGCTTGGCTTTGTAAAGAGCATCGTCAGCCTCTTTTAGGACTTCATCGAGCGTGCTCGTCTGATCCGCACCGGCCACGCCGATCGAGACCGTAATGCCAAAAGAGGCGCCCGCATGCTGGTAGCGCACACCGGCAATCTCGGAGCGCACCCTTTCCGCCAGGGACTTCGCATCGGAAGAAGGCGAGCCGGGAAAGATCATCAGGAACTCCTCGCCGCCCCAGCGACCCACCCAATCCTGTTTGCGGATGATGGCCTGGAAGATGCCGGCTGTCCTCACCAGGACTTTGTCGCCCGCGGCATGCCCCCAGCGGTCGTTGACCTGCTTGAAGTTGTCGATATCGATCAACAATACGGAAAATTCGCTCCCGTTCCTCTTCGCCCGGGAAAGTTCCTTTTCAAGGAATCCGTGGGTCGCGCGCCGGTTGGGGAGGCGGGTCAGGACGTCGGTCGTGGCGACCTCCATCAGGTCGTTCCGCAGGCGCTGGCTCACCATCAGGATGAATCCGGACGACCAGAAGAAGCTGATCACGAAGAGCAGCAGGTAGGTCGCAGATTGGACAGGCGAATTGCTGAGTACATCCTGAGGCGGATCCAGGGTGATGCTCGCCGTCCTGAGGATCAGAAAGATTCCATAGATGAGGAAGGAGACCAGCATGAGGTCGGCGCTGAAGCGGAGGGGTGTACCCCGCATCCGCCAGAGCTGGTAGACGAGCAGGAAGACAAACGCGGCGCCCCCGAGCGACAGGACGACCATCCTCATAAGGTTGTTATCCTGCCGGTATGTGAAGTAAGACAAAAAAGCCGCGACCGATCCAATGATGCCGGTCACGGCCCCCCTGCTGTACGTGAGGCCTGTGAATCTCCCGAGGGCCACATAAAAAAGACCAGGCCCGGCCAGGATCAGGCTGCTGGCCGCGACGGTGGTCAGGAAATCGGGCAGCCGGTCGATCAGCAGGCGCAGCACTAGCCCAACGGCCACGCAAAGGTTTGCCAGCAAAGCGGTCCTGACGCCCCGGTATTGCCTCAGCTCCCGGATCAGGAGGGCCTGTGCGCCAATCGCCGTCCCCTGGACAAAGAAGGTCAGGGCAACGAACAGGACAAGTGTCCGCACGTCAAACGAAAAAACGATCGGCATTCGGAACCTTTGTCTATACATAATATCTGATTCGCAGGTGCAGGCATAGGGCTGGAGCTATCAAAATTGGTAGACAGGAAAGGGATCTAGAAATCCTGTTTTCCCTGGCTTGCTCGAAGGACTCCTTACAAAGACCTATCGGTTTTCCGTGCACGGGCCCACAAGACCGGATCGGTTATATAATGCATTGAGCTATAGAGACCATATAGAAACCATATAAAGAAGTCGGTCTGTATAGAAGGAGACTGGCATGGCCAAGGTAATAGACAATCCCCTCCTACAGGTGCTGCGCGGCAAAATCGGGAATCTGGTCTTCCGCCGGATGCCGGACGGGAACACGTACGTCAGCAAGAAGCACGATTTCAGCCGGCGCATTTTCAGCCAGGGCCAGAAAGACCACCAGAGCCGTTTCAGGCAGGCGGCAATGTATGCGGGCGAGGCGTCGAAGTCGCAGCCCATCTATGCTGAGCTGTCGAAGGGGACGATCCTGAGCCCGTACAACCTGGCCCTCTCGGACTGGTTCCACCCGCCGGTCATCCATGAGGTCGAGTGGAAGCAGGGGCGCATTCGCGTCCGCGCAAGCGACAAGGTCGGGGTGGCGGGCGTCGGGGTGATGATTTCGGGGGTGAAGGGGAAGATCGCGGAGAGAGGAGAGGCGGTCAGGGCACAGGACGATTGGTGGGAATATGTCCCCCGGACGACAGGCAAGCTGCTGGTGGAGGCGCGGGATCTGGCGGGGAATGTGGTGAGCAGAGGGGAGTAGAGACTAGAGACCAGAGATTGTCGCGTCGGAGCGAGCTCTCAGGAACGCGGATATAAAATCAACTGCGTACACCTGAACAGTGCAATCGTTTTCCCGCTGGATTCATCTGTTACCCGGGCATCCCACACTTGAGTCGTTCTCCCGCTGTGTACTCGGGTGGCGACGCAGGCAATGCTCCCCTCGCGAGTGGTACCGAGAAAATTGCTCTTGAGCTCGATGGTCGTGAA
Organism: Anaerolineales bacterium; assembly: GCA_035708785.1. Taxonomy (GTDB): domain Bacteria; phylum Chloroflexota; class Anaerolineae; order Anaerolineales; family Villigracilaceae; genus Defluviilinea. The sequence goes on along the minus strand of DASTFG010000136.1, from coordinate 1,261 downwards.
GTTCTCCGCGCCGTCCGGGAGATCGGCGAAGGTCCCGTAGCCGCAGGTCGTATCGGCCAGGGCGATGATCGTCGCGGCGTGCAGGTATCCGTTGGGAGCGAGCAACTCGGGGCGCAGGGTCAGGCGGCTGGTCAACTGGCCAGGCTCCACGCTGAGGAATTCAATCCCGATCATACCCGGTAGCGTTCCCCGTCCGCGGGCGTTGAGCTGTTCGATAGTGGTCATGGGGTTATTACTTATTTTGTGTTCAAAAATTCTTGCCATTCCAGCCCTCGTTGACGAATGACTGCCCTCAGGGTGCCCAGTTTCAAATCTTTTGATCCCCAATCAGGCAAAGGCGCAATCTTGTTATTCTTAGGATTATGCCAAACGCGGTGTGAGCCTGCTCCGCGCCAAGGCAATTCTTCACAACCGAGTGCCTTGAGTTTCTTTGATGCTTCTGGGTATTTCATACTGCCAATACAGTTTCAATCCAAAGCGGAGTATATTCCTTTGTAGCCTGGAATGCAGGTGGTAATGGACGATTTAATTCCTTAAAAGCTTCCAAAATAGCGACAAGAGCATCATTTGCGTTCTTAAGAGCATCTTGCACATTGTCACCCTCAGTAATCAGTTCTGGCAATAATGAACAGGTAACTACATAGCCTCCCTCGGGCTGGGGCTCCAAAACAAGAGGTAACTTATAAATCTGACTCATTTGTCCCTCCTGATCACCATTCAAAGTATAGCACAGTCCCCTGTTGCCCATGCTGCACCCGCCACTCTCTGATAAAATCACACCACCAATCCAATTACCAATCACTAATTACCAATTACCAAAGATTATGTCTTCCGAAACCACCCAGGTCATCTACTCCATGAACCGCGTGGGACGCTTTGTCCCCCCGAATAAGCAAATCCTGCGCGATATCTCGCTCGGCTTCTACTACGGCGCCAAGATTGGCGTGCTCGGCCTGAACGGCGCGGGCAAGTCCACGCTGCTGCGCATCATCGCCAGTAAGGATAACGATTACACCGGCGAGATCGCCCGCAGTCCCGGCTACACTACCGGCCTGCTCGAGCAGGAGCCGCAGCTCGACGAGACGAAAACCGTCATCGAGATCGTGAAAGAGGCAGTGCAGCCCATTACAGAGCTGCTGGCGCGCTACGATGGGGTCAACATCAAGTTTGCGGAACCGGACGCGGATTTCGACGCCCTCGTCGCCGAGCAAGCAAAATTACAGGAAGAGCTTGACAAGCACGACGCCTGGAACCTCGATAA
>DASTFG010000135.1:0-3945 GCA_035708785.1 Anaerolineales bacterium | reverse complement strand
GTCCACATCGTCGAGAGTCCAGCCGATTTTCTCGAGAAGTTTCGGGATCGCGATTGCCGGTGCAGCGAACATATACTTCGGTTCCACGGCGGACTGTGAGTAACCAACCACCCTGGCAAGCGGATCGAGATCATTATCTTGTGCGTATGCGCGTGAGGCGATCACCAGCGCGGCTGCGCCATCGTTCATCGGGGAGGAGTTCCCCGGCGTCACTTTTCCGCCTGGCTTGAAAGCAGGCTTGAGCCTGGCCAGCGCTTCCAGCGACGTATCCCTGCGCGGACCCTCGTCGGTGTCGATCATTTGCACTTCCCCTTTCCGTCCGATCACCGGGACGGGGACGATCTCCGCTTTGAATTTGCCCGCGTCCTGCGCCGCGACCGCCTTCTGGTGGGACTCGAGCGCGAAGCGGTCCATCGCCTCGCGCGTGACCTCATACTCGTCCGCGATGAATTCGGCCGCGTTGCCCATGCTCCAGTTCTCGAACGGATCCCACAGACCATCCTTGAGCAGGGCATCGGTGAGCTGCTGGTTGCCGAACTTCAGTTCGCCGGAGCGGCCCGGGATCAGGTAGGGCGCGCGGCTCATCGACTCGAATCCCCCGGCCACGAAGAGGTCTGCATCACCGGCACGAATCGCCTGTGAGGCGAACATCACGGCCTTCAAACCCGAGCCGCAGACCTTGTTGACCGTGCTGGCGCCGACCGTCGGCGGCAGGCCCCCCAAGATCCCGGATTGGCGCGCGGGTGCCTGGCCCTCGCCGGCCTGCACCACGTTGCCCAGGATGACTTCCTCGATCTCCTCGGGATTGATCCCCGCCCGTTCGACTGCCGCTTTCACCGCGATGGCCCCCAGCTCCGTTGCGGGGATGCTGCTCAACGCACCCTGGAACTTGCCGGTCGGCGTGCGCGCCGCGGAAAGAATGACGGCTTCAGTCTCTTTCGACATCGCTCCTCCTGAAAGTTTTTATTACTATACACTAAATCCGGGCCGAATACCACTGATATATGTAACCAGCGCCGTGTTCGCTGCGATGCTGCTGTTATGATTTTCGTTCCCGCTGGCCGTCAGCTCTCACGCATATGTTTCATAGCCTCACGCCGGCTCAAAGGATGGAGCGGCGTTGACTCGACGAATTCCTTTACCGCTTTCGGATCGACGCGGGCATACTGCCGTAAGGCCCATCCGATGGCTTTGTTGATGAAGAATTCTTTTGAATTCAGATTCTCGCGAATGATCTCACTCAATAATTCAAAGTCGGTTTCTTTCTTATAATTCAGCTGGAACAGGATGGTAGTGCGCCTCAACCAGAAGTTATCGGATGCGCGCCACTTCGCCAGGTACTTCTGACGCAGCTCTGGGAAATGACGGAAGTGTGTCCCTACGGTTCCACCTGCGATGCTGTCCACTGTATCCCACCAGGATTTCGTGACGATCAGATACTCGATCGTTTTGATGAATTCTGCCGGGAGCTGATCTTCGAATTTGCCCAGAAGACCGACTGCAACGTATTGAAATTCTCGCTGCGGGAGCGCCCATAGGTCGCGCACAACTTTGTCAAGATCATTAACGGAAGGTAATCCATATTCGCCGATGAACTCTTTCATCAGAGCTGTGTTTTGGGGAGTCTTAATACCCAGATATTCAAACTGGTCGCGCATGTATTTCTTCATCGGCGCGGCCTGACCGGGGTCACCCTGCTCTTCAAACAGGTCTTTGAGACGAAGGACATAAGGATGCATGGCCGAATTCCTCCTAAGGTATCGGTGTTTCTGTCGGCGTGGGTGTCGCGGTGGGCGTGGATGTCTCCGATGGCACCGGTGTGTCTGATGGGATGGGCGTATCGGTGGGATCATATGGCTGGACAAAGCGGATCAGCCATTCGGCATTGCCTTGATCTGACACGGAGGAGAATGGTGTGACAATGTGGATCCACGTGCGCCCGGGATGCAGAGGCACAAGGTTATCCTGAGCATCCACAAAGTGCATCGGGCGCAGCAGCCCGGTCGTTTTTTCCCATTCGCGGTTCGCCGTGGACCAATAGATCTGGAACGCCTGCCCATCACGGAACAGGTAGGCAGGCTGCTTTTGTCCTGGGCCGAAATCGACCTCTAGTTGGTTGTGGCGAAAACGATTGTGCTCGGCAAAGACGACGATCACATTCTCAAAAGCCTGTTGTCTGCCGGTCAACCGGTCGGTGGCGGGGATCAAATCTCCCTTCCCATCGGCGCGGTCCGTGTAGCGCAGATACGCTCCCGAGATTGGATCATACTGCCACCTGGACTGCGTGTATGAGTGATAGAAAACGTCGAGCTTGTCTGCAGCCTGTCCGTTTGCCGGCACAGCATCTGAGAACGAATTTCCGGAATAATTCACAGGTTGCCTCGGATTCAAGCTGTTCTCGGCCAGTTCGCGCAAACGGGTTACGGTGAGCAGCGCGCTGTTGGGCGTGGTCTTATCGACGCCATAAGCGATGTGGCAGGCGTCCAGACGCTCACCGATGTCCCAGGCCGCGCCTGCATAGACCAGACAGCTGTTCGGGAACGTCGCTCCAATCTGATTGTAGGTCAAGCGTCCCGAACGGATCGGTCCCACATACGGCTCAGACGGAAAATACCAGTTCGGCGGCGTACCTGTTACCACCGGGCTTACGGTGGGAAGAGGCTCTTCCAGGAGGATCAGGCCGGCGTCCCAGAAGGCAGCGCTGGAATCTGAATGGAAAGAGCGCGTCTCCCCGGTTGTGGGATCTGCGTCGCTGTCGCGGTCATCGTCACCGATATCAGGTTGCGTGAATCGATAAGTTTCAGGCTTTATGAATTGGATGATCGTCTCGACATCCGGCCGCTCGAACGCGTAATAGCCGTTGGAATCGGTCGTCATCTCATCCAGCAGCTCGCGGCTGCTCCCATCCAACAGGCGGACGCATACCCCTCCCACGCCCGTTTCCCAGGCATCCTGCCTCCCGTCTTCATTTTCATCGAGCCAGACGCGGCTGCCGATCCAATCGCCATTTGGCTGCACGATCGCTTCGCGAACCTGACAGCCGCCGGTCACGTTTGGAACGGCGCGGGGAAGATCTCCGTAAAAAACGCTCAGGAAGCGCGTTGTGCCTTCACCGATATACAGCTCGAAGATCCAGGGCGCAAAACCGGGGCCGGCTTGCGGGCGCGTAGTAACAGGCATATTACTGATGGAGACGAGCACGGTCGGAAGCTCAAGGAGTGAAGGATCCGCAACCGCGCGTCCGGTGAGGGGATTCACACCTGGGGGGAAATCTTCAGACTCCGGGCCATAGTAGGAAGGAGACCGCCGAGGTTGAGGAGTTGGAGTCTGAGATGGTAGGGCCGATTCCGCTACAGTGGCTGTGGCGCTGGGCGCAGGCGTGGACGAACGTGTCGGAGCCGGGACGTTGACCGGCGTGTTTGTACAGGCGGCAAGAAAACAAACAAGGGATGTGAGGATAACGCTGCGTTTCATAATTGTGATCATGTGCCTGCGGATAAGCGGTAATCACTCCAGGGAACGGTGAGAAGGGGCGATCAGGCGCCTGGCGCAATGCAGCCGCGCCAATCTCCTGTCTTTAGTCTCCAATTACTTTGCGCTTTCATTCTGCTCGAATTCTAACAGCCATTTGCCTGCTGATGTTTCCGTAACGGTTGTTTCCGGCGTGACGATCAGAACGCAGGTCCGCCCGGGCCTGAGCGGGAAGGGAGCTGTCTCGTCGCGGTTGAGGAACTGAAAAAGTTCCAGGTGGATGGACCGCTGCTGTCTGAATTGGGATATAACCCGCGAATAAGAGCACCACGATGGCTATCCCGATTCTGCAAGGCGAGTTCGGACGCATTGCAGTGTATTTACCGGGTGCCCTCCGGGGCGACGAACCTTGCACGCCACACGGCAAACGGAAGGCTTTCCAGGTAGGATTGAAAAGGGAAGAGGATCACCGCA
>DASTFG010000134.1:0-2422 GCA_035708785.1 Anaerolineales bacterium | reverse complement strand
AGTAAAACCGGCCGCCAGCCTTGATTACCAGACGATCGAAGTCACGCAGGAGCTGGCTTAATTTCGCACGCTTCGCGTTCGTCACTTTGAAGTCCAGCGCGAGGGAGAAGCCGTCCAGCGCGTGGCTCAACAGGAATTTATCGGGACGGTGCCGTTTTGTCACCCCTAAGTAGGAGGGCAGGCCTCGCTGATGGGAAAGCTGGATCATCTGCCGCCAAGTCTCCTCGGCGGTCTCCTTCGGCAAGAACGATTGATACTGGATCAGCCCTCCGCTCCCAAAGGCACGCTCCCAGTCAGGGACGTAATCCAGCAGAAAATGGAATGCTGCATGGGATTGCAGGAACCTGTGTTTGCGCAAACTGACAACATATTTGGCGGTATTGATTCCCCGCACGCCAAGATTATTCATAAAGGGACTCATCAGGTAATGCAGCAGCGATTTGGGCAGGAGACCAAAGAGACGATCAGGCAAGTGCTGGTAGGCCAGCTGCATGGTCTTCTCCGCATCCGGGTCTTCGCCCTCCCTCAAGTTGCGCGCACCATGGATCTGGCCCCGGCCGAGGCTCTTGCCGCCTGCTGTTGTATCGAGCCAGCCCACAATGTAATCATAATGCGGCGCGTGCTCGAGCAGGTCGCCCAAGTGCCGTCTGAGATCGGGCACGGGCCATGCATCCACAGCAATCAGGCCGGAATGGATCGGCTTCATCTGGAGCGTAATGGAGGTAAACACGCCGAGCATACCGAGCCCGCTGATCATTCCGTAGAAGAGATCCGTGTTGGTCTCCGGCATACAGGTGAGCGACTCGCCGGTCGGCAGCACCGCTGTGAACTCCAGTACATGTTCGCCGATCGTACCCTTTTGAAAATTGTTCTTGCCATGAATATTGGCAGCCAGGCAGCCGCCCAGCGTGGTCTGCATTGTTCCCGAGACGACTGGCGGCCACCAGCCATCTGGTTCTACACACTGCCACAATTTCCGAATCGTGACGCCGGGTTCGCATCGCACCACGCCGGAAGCCGCGTCCCACGCAAGGATTTGGTTCATGCCTGACATGTCCAGCACGATGCCGCCGCCGTTCAGGGAGGCATCGTTATAGCTTTTGCCCGCACCACGCGCGGCCACAGTAAGCCCTGATTCCTTCGCCAGGCGAAAGACTTCGAGGATCTCTTCAGGATGGGTGGGGCGGAAGCAGTAAGAGGGTGCGCGCAAAGAATGACCAAAGTTTTCAAACTGGGTGAAAGTATTATCGAGCGTGAGAGACATTGTTGCCATATTGTTCTATCTTACCTCAGCGACTAAAAACTTAATCGCCGGAATATCACGGAAGGAGTGTGCTGGATCGCAAGCATGATCCAGCGCCAGATGGAGGCTGTGTAGATCACCTGCTTACGCTTTTTCATAGCCTGCCAGATATCTTCGGCGGCGCGTTCGGGGCTGATCGCAAAAGGCGTCGGCCCCAGTGCCGCTTTGAGCAATTTAGTTCTTACAAATCCGGGTTTGACGGTCAGCACGTTCACACCGTGACGCGTCAGCCGATTCCGCAAGGCTTCCAGGTAGGTAGACAGTCCCGCTTTGGATGCGTTGTTACCCGGGTTGCCAACGCGGCCACGGTCACCCGCCACGGAGGAGATTCCAACGATCTGACCTGCTTTTGCAGACTGGAACATCTCAGCCACCGGACTCAGCCATGCCATCGCGCCGATCAAATTGGTCTCGATCATTCTGCGGTCGTTCTCGAAGTTGTATTTATCGATACCACCGGGTGGATCATTGATGCCAGCCACATACACGACCAGGTCCAAACCGCCGAGATCGGCCACGATCCTCCGCAGGAGATCGGGAATCCTATCGTATTCGGTCACATCGTGAACGTAAGCCCGGGCGCGCTGCTCGCCGGATGCCTGGTTGATTTCGTCACACAGTGCGTCGAGCAATTCCTTCCGGCGCGCCAGCAAGGCAAGAACGTAACCTTCGCGGGCCAGGCGCCGTGCCAGTGCCGCACCCAGACCCTCCGAGGCGCCGACGATGATCCCGCGCTGGCGTGGATATAACGGTGTAGCGACTGCTCTCGGGGAGCCAGCAGGCTTGGGGGAGTCTGGCGTGCTGTTTTCCATATGTAGGTTATACTTATTTTAGCATATCCCTTTTACGGGGCTGTAACGCGCATGCAATACTCGTCAACCGGTGACTGGTTATAATGTGCCGGACGAGAAGTACAGTGATAGGAAAAAGGCCCCCTATGGGGATAATCGATCTATGATTAAATGCTGCACGGTAAAATTAAAGCATGGGTGATGAGAGAATAAATATCCTTGCAGAGGCACGTCGTGTGCTCGACGAACAGGGTGGATCCCCTACGGAACGTGAATATCTGCTTAAACTGCTCGATATTTTGGCAACCGCCCTGGGTAGTTATTCCGC
>DASTFG010000133.1:0-5613 GCA_035708785.1 Anaerolineales bacterium | reverse complement strand
ATCAGCGTGATTATGAGGCGAAGTATCAGAAGAGCGGCGACAATAGCTAGAATTATTTTTTCCCGGCCCGTAAACTTACTCATGTGTCAATATCCGGTTCAGAGGCATCACTCCCACTTTTCACTCCATTGGCCCGCTTCTGTGAACTTTCAGGCGTAATATGATGCCAGCTGATTGCAAACAGTCCCACCGAATGGTGGGACTGTTTGCCTCGCGACCACAGGCCGGAAAACTAGTGGTGATGTCCACCCTCTTGGTGAACATGCCCATGTTCCAATTCTTCAGCAGTCGGCTCGCGCAGTCCCACCACCTTTACGTTGAAATGCAGCTCATCCCCCGCCAGCGGATGGTTGAAGTTCAACGTCACCGTGTCGCCTTCAATCGTATCGATGCGCGCATAGCGGGCCTGGCCGGCGTCATCCCGTACTGTCAATTCCAGCCCCTCCTGTACAGGGATATCCTTCGGAAACTCACTGCGTGGCACATTCATATAGGCCTGGTCATCGAATTCACCGTAGCCTTCTGCCGGTACGATCACCACATCTTTGCTCTCACCCACTCTCATACCCAACATTTCGCGCTCCAGACCGGAGATGATATTGCCGTGACCTGCGAGAAACTCCAGCGGACCCTGTCCTTTGGACGAATCGATCTCCTCGTCCTCGACGCGCAACGTATATTCCATGGAGACAACCACGTTATTTTGAACAGTCTCTTTCGCCATTTCCTATCCTTTCCACCTGCCAGCCATGTATAGGAGACGCCGGCAAGTCATTTTATTGTAATCGCTTTTTGAAGATCGAAATACCGGGGTTCTCCCCTAAAAGTGAAACAAAACGGCTCTGAGCCCGTCATGCAGAGAGAAATCTGGAAAATGATTGACATAAAATGCAACAGGAGTACAATCCGCCAAGATTATCTGATCCCCAACTAAATACGTTTGTTGTTAGACCCTCTGCTAAACGTTGACTTGCGTAGGTCAACGTTTTGAAATTATCCAACACCAAAAGGAGAGAGTGTATGAATAAGGCATTCAGGTTTCTTTTCACTGCCGTTGCTGCCGTGGCCTTAACCCTGGGGTCTGTAGCAATGGCGCCCGCCGCCCGTTCAGACGCATCCGTTCGTTTGAAGAGCGGTGTTTTTGTTCCCGCGCAAAGCCGATTTGCACAGCAGGGGAGTCAGAAATACTATCTTGTCCAATTCACAGGACCCATCCAGCAGGCTTGGAAGGACGCGGTCAGCGCGGAAGGCGGAGAGATCCTGGATTACACGCCGGACTTCGCCTTCAAGGTCCGCATGAATCCCGCCATTGCAAACCGCGTCCAGCAGCTAGGCTTTGTCAGCGCGGTCATTCCCTTCCAGCCTCACTTCAAGTTCGGGACCGACCTGAGGCTAGAAGGGGAAACGAACGTCTATCTGATCCGCATCGAAAGAGGATCGGACTTCGGACTGGTTCGCTCGCTGGTGGCTCGCACAGGAGCAGTCATCCTTGGCTATGAAGACGATATGATGACCGTCGCCGCAAACGGCTCCCTCGTGGATGCCATCGCCGAAGTGGATGATGTCGCCTCCATTAACAATTTCTATCTCAATGAGAAATTGAGCAACTCAACCGCACCTGCGCGAAACGATGAAGCCAGAGATATCATCGGCGCGTCCGCTGCACAGGCACTCGGCTATAACGGCTCGAGCCAGATCGCGGCGGTATCCGATACGGGCCTCGGCGGCGGGACTGCAACCACTGCTCATCCCGATATTCCGTCGAGCCGCGTGGTCGCGATCCACAACTGGCCGGGCTCGGCGGGCGGATGCTTCCAGTCGATCACCAACGACGGCGCGATCGACGTGGATTCCGGTCATGGCACGCATACCGCCGGCTCCGTGTTGAGCGATGGCGGAACTGGCGGGATTGGGCTCGGCGTTGCGCCGGCCGCCAGGCTTGTCTTCCAGGCCACGGAGAACTGGGCAACCATCACCAACTTCTGTCAGATCTTCGGCAGCTGGCCCCCCAACGGGTACTTCCTGACAGGCTTGCCCAGCAATTTAGGAGATATGTATGGACAGGCCTATAGCGCTGGCGCCCGGATCCACTCCAATTCCTGGGGCGCGGCCCTGGCCGGCGATTATACGGTTGACAGCGCCAACACCGATACCTTCGTCTGGAACAACCGCGACATGGTCATCACGTTCTCGGCCGGCAATGCAGGCGTGGATGCAAATGGAAACGGCGTCGTGGATAACGATTCGATCGGCTCTCCTGCCACCGCGAAGAATGTGATCACGGTGGGTGCCAGCGAGAACGTCCGCGCCGACAATTGGGCCTGCGATACGGGCCTGAGCTATAGCTCGCACGATGCCTACCAGACCGGGCAGACCTGCGGCAACATGGGCGGCAACCAGGCCAGTTTCCTTGGCACCTGGGGCCAGCGCTACGGGAACAGTTTCCCGGCCCAGCCCCTCTCCGGAGACCTGACCGCAGGCAATGCTCAGCAGATGGCTGCGTGGTCGAGCCGCGGTCCCACGGACGACAACCGCATCAAACCAGATGTGGTCGCGCCCGGCACCTGGATCCTCTCAGCATATTCGGATCTGTACCAGGAAGGCTATGAAGGCGATCCGGTGAACCCGCAAAACAATCTTCACCAGTGGGATGGCTGGGGCATGCCCTACAATGCGGATTACAAGTATATGGGCGGCACCTCCATGTCCAACCCGCTGGCTGCGGGCGGGGTAACCGTCATCAGAGACTACTACAACAAAGCTCACGGTCTCAACGCAAGCGCTGCGCTCGTTAAGGCGACGCTCATCAACTCGGCTGTCGATCTGCTCGACGAGAACAACGACGGCGCCAACGATAACGATTTCCCGATCCCGAACGTTCACGAAGGCTGGGGTCTGGTCAACCTCGCCGGCGCAACAGACGGCACGATCCAGTTCGTGGAGGAGGGGACCGGCCTGACCACGGGCGGCTCTCAAAACTTCAATGTCAGCACCACCGGCGGCCCGCTCAAGATCACACTCGTCTGGTCGGATTATCCCTCCACCGATACCGCCTCTATAAACCTCGTCAATGACCTTGATCTTGTTGTCACCGGTCCGAGCGGCACCTTGCGCGGCAACGTCTTCTCCGGTGGCTGGAGCACCACAGGCGGTTCTGCAGACCGGCGCAACAACGTGGAGAACATCTACATCCAGAACCCTGCCGCCGGCGCGTATACCGTCACAGTCAGCGGATTCAACGTCCCCAATGGGCCGCAGAGATTCGCGCTGGCCGTCGACGGCGGCTCGCTTGGCACCGGGCCGACCCCGACGCCCGGCCCAACGAATACACCGACCAACACACCGGCGCCGACGAACACACCTACACCAACCAACACGCCGGCCGGCTCCACCAGCACCGGATATGTGCCGCCCTCCGGGCAAGCTCCACAGACATCCAGTGCAGGCGACAATAACGGCTATGAGAGCAATCCCACGAATATCTTCCTGGATGACGGCGTGTTTGCCGCGGATATGAACAGCGGCTCGAACAAGAATTCGTCCTGTACACACAACGGAAAGGATAAGCATCACTTCTTCAACTTCGGTTTCAGCATTCCTTCCGGTGCTGCGATCCAGGGAATCCAGGTCCGCCTGGATGCACGCGCCGACAGCGCCAGCAACAGTCCCAAGATCTGCGTGCAAATCTCGTGGAACGGCGGCTCAAGCTGGGTGACTGCCAAACAAACCTCAACGCTGACCACCACGGAGGCTACTTATATTCTTGGCGGCACCTCGGATATATGGGGCCGTACATGGGCCGCAGGCGACTTCGCGAATACGAACTTCCGCGTCCGCGTCATCGACGTGGCAGGCAACACGGGCCGCGATTTCTTCCTCGATTACCTCGCGGTCAATGTAACCTATCAGCCATAAGAATTCGAGCAATCAGCTCTCGAGAGATGGGCGCCGTTCCGGCGCCCATCTTTTTTACCGCGCCCCATCCCTTATAATAGATGTATGCATTACAGCCTCTGCCTGCCCTGGTACTGGGAATATGACATTGACTTCGTGCAGATGATCGAACATGCTTGCAGCCAGCAGGGCTTATCCTTATGGCAGGTCACACCGGACAACCTACTCGAATCGATCACAGCGTTATACAGAGGGGAAAAAACGTTCCGCACACTCCTGGATCGCTCGCAAGGGGATGAGCGCTTCAGGCCGATCATCCGCTGGGCAAAAGATTACGACAAGAAACGGATCAACCCGGTCGAAGACTCCAAATGGTCTGAAGACAAGGCAACGATGCACCTGGAATTGATCAATGCCGGGATACAAACCCCCTACACGATCCTTTTATCTCCCTTTGTCGATGAACCGGTCCTGCCGGATGTGGACTTAAGTCCCCTTGGAGAACAATTTGTGATCAAACCCTCCCACGGCGGAGGCAGTGAAGGCGTGATCCTGGGCGCGTTTTCACTCGAGCAAATCCGGCGTGCCCGCATGGAATTCCCCGAACAAAAATATCTGATTCAGGCGACAATCACGCCGCGGACAATTCAGGGACATCCCGCCTGGTTCCGCGTGTTCTATGCCGCCGGAAAAACATATCCATGCTGGTGGCATCCGCTCACGCATGTGTTTTCGATGGTGACCGAACAGGAAGAGCACAGGTATGGCCTCTCAGCGCTGCACGATATCACCCACCGGATTGCTTCCATCTGCAGATTGGACTGGTTCTCTACCGAGATCGCATTAACGCTCGAGGACTTTGTCGTTGTGGATTACGTCAACGACAGCATCGATACGCGCGTCCAGTCGAAGGCAGTCGATGGCGTCCCGGATGAGATCATGAACGATATCGCCAAACAGCTCGTAATGATCGCGAAAGGAGAGACAGATGACCCGCGCACGTGATCTGGGGATTCCGTTCGAAGGCAAGCCTGGGACATACAATGCCATCACAGACGTTCCGGGCGTGACCGTCGGGTATACCACCGTGATCGAAGGTGACTCAGCCCGGACAGGGGTCACAATCATCCACCCGCGCGGCCAGGAGAATCATGACCCCGTCTTCGCGGCCTGGTTCCCTTTCAACGGCAACGGCGAGATGACGGGTTCCGCCTGGCTGGAGGAGGGGGGCTTCCTGGAGGGTCCGATCGGCATTACGAACACGCACAGCGTCGGCGTGGTACGTGATACCATCATCCGGTGGCAGGTGGAACAAAGCTCGATCTTCCAGGGCTGGTCCTGTCCGCTGGTGACCGAGACGGCCGATGGCTGGCTCAACGACATCAATGGCTTCTTCGTAAAACCCGAGCATGTGCTGGAAGCATTGAACTCGGCAAAGTCCGGCGCAATTGCAGAAGGCAATGTGGGTGGCGGAACGGGTATGCTCTGTTATGAATTCAAAGGCGGCACGGGCACATCCTCACGCGCCTTACCAGAAAAACTCGGCGGCTGGACAATCGGGGCGTTTGCCCAGACGAATTTCGGTAGGCGATTTCAGCTCAACATTGCGGGAGTGCCGGTCGGCCAGCATTTGAAGGAAAATGCCATATGGACGAGCGGCGAAAATCCCTTCCGCCAGGGTGACGGTTCCCTGATCGTCGTCATTGCCACCGACGCCCC
>DASTFG010000132.1:0-11029 GCA_035708785.1 Anaerolineales bacterium | reverse complement strand
AGTGATACAGTTGGGAAAGTAATCTCGGTCGAGGTCGTACGCGGTGGTCGTCCTGAAACTTTGAATGTGACGGTAGGTGAGAGGAAGTGATCCGCGTTCTGCTGAATGTATCTTCGCCTGCATTGCGAGCCGGATTGAATGCCCTGCTTTCGACCGACAAAACGATCCGAGTAGTAAACGATTCCCTGGCTGAAGAATCAGAAGCCGACGTGGTCATCACGTCGGCTTCGCCCGCTTCCGTCTCAGACTCGCGATCCTCCCTTGGCGGCAACACCGAATTGGACCTGTCTTCACAGACGGCGGTCCTGGTGCTGAGCAATGACCCTCCCAACATCCTTGACATGAGGCGCCTTGCGCGGGTCTGGGGAATCCTGCCGGCGGATGCCTCGGCAGAAGAATTGACCGCGGCCGTCCATGCTCTCTCACAGGGACTGATCGTCGGTACTTCCACACTGTTATTCGAATCGGAGAACGAGCCGATCGCACACGGTCCGCTCACCGAGCGGGAGCTCGAGGTCCTGGGCCTGGTGGCAAGGGGGCTGGCAAATAAACAGATCGCGGCCGCGCTCGGCATCAGCGAGCACACCGTGAAATTCCATGTCTCTTCGATTTACTCAAAATTGAATGTGACCAACCGGACGGAAGCCGTGCGGGCAGGTTTGCGCGGTGGCTGGATCGCGCTCTGAGGTCAATTGTGTTTTGTGCCGTCCGGCAGCGTCGTGCCGTCGAGAGACCTTGCTTTGCCGAGCTCCGTTTCGCCAATCTGTGTCCCGGATAGATTCGCCAGGCTCAGGTCGGCCTCGCGCAGATCTGCCCCCAGGAGTTTGGCGCCGCCGAGGTTGGCCTCTCTAAGGTTTGCCCCGACCAGATCGCCGACATTGAGATTTACGCCGCTCAGGTTCGCTTTGCGAAGGTCTGCCTGGTTCAGACAGGAGCCCCGGAGGTCAGCACCGTTCAGGTTGGCCTGGTTGAGCCTGGCCCGGGTTAAATTTGCTTCGCTGAGATTGGCGTCGAAAAGATCCGCTCCACCAAGCTCGGCGCCGGTCAGATTGGCTCCGCTCAGGCCGATCCCGCCCAGGTAGGCATTGCTCAGATTCGCCCGGCTGAGATCCGCACCGGTCATATTGGCTTCGCTCAAGTTGACACGATGCAGGCTGGCAGACGCCAGGGAAGCCCCACTCAGATCGGCGCCGCTCAGGTCGACCACCGCTTCCCGGTCGATCAACTCGGAATCCTTGAGGAACAGGAGCACAGACCCTTTCCGTTTTGCATCCAGGTCTCTTAATACCGCCAGGGTCCGAACCCGGGCCACGTTTTGTATTTCTTCCGCCGAATTCTTCGATAATTTTTCCCTGAGCAAAAGGTCTGCCATCTGGCCGAAGTAGGCCTGGAGCGCCTGTTCCTGCTGGTGGTCCCTGGCAATCTCACGTTCAAGAGCCGCGCGCTCTTCTGCACGGCGGCGCTCCGTATCGCGCCCAGAACGGTTCAGCAGCATAAGCCCGCCGGTCAGGACCAGAGGCACGAGCAGCAGTTCCATCCACTCCCAGAGCATTTTTGCCTGCGGAAATCCGGCAACCGGTTTCCCAAACCCTGTCCATTCCATCGAATATCCCTGCCTCACGATCCAGATAAAAGCAGATGCAACGAGCAGCACGATGCCAGCTTGTTTCAAAAAACGTGGTAGCTTTGTTTTCAGCGTTGGTTCCATGATGTTCACTCCGTAGGGACGATTTCACTTGATGCTAACCTACAAGACACCCAAGAAGGCGAAAAGATACTCGATTTTTCGAGTTCTAATAAAACTGTCAAGTCTATGATCAGATATGATCAGGGAACACTGGAGCGCTTTCGGGCGTTTAAGATTTCAGGACGGTCCAAGCCGGGGATGAAATTATATAGAGTTTTTGAGGAGTACTCATGTTGCGCCTGAAAATCCTTCTTTGGCTTTTTGCCAGCCTGGTCATTGCACTGGCTTTCGCCGGCTGCCTTCCAACCACATCGAGCTCCCCTATCCAGACACAGACCATCCAGGCCACGCAGGTAAATACACCAGCTTTCGCGGGCCCGACCGGCGAGCCGGCAGACCTCGAACTTGACCGGCCATTCTGGATCGGACGCGGGAAGATCGTCAGCGCCATGTTCCTGCCGGGTGCAGAACAGGCGGCGATCGCCTGGGGAGGCGGCGTTTCACTCCATACGGTTGAGACGGGCGAGGAGATTTGGTTCCAATCGGTGTCCGCAAACGTGATCGCATTTGACGTTCAAACGCAAGGCAACGCATTTGCCGCCGCCCTGACGGATGGCAGCGTGATGATATTCGAGGCCGCCAGCGGCGCTTCGCAGCGCGTGGAAGGGGCGCGTCCGAATGCTTACTGGGGGGACATTGCCTGGTCCCCAGATGGGGGGACCATCGCCTTCCAGTTTATTGGCCCCAACCGGTCCGACCCGATTTATCTGTTGGATGTGGCCAGTGGACGGATTGGCCAGGTGCCCAATAGTCAGACGGGCGAGGGCGTCATGCCGCAGCTGGTCTGGTCGCCGGATGGATCGGCGATCACCGTCGCAGCGCTGGGCGATACCTGTTCACGCTTTGTCGATATCCGAACCGGCGAGGAGCGCATGCGGCTAGGAAATCCAGGACAGTGCTATGGACCTGCTTCACTGCTTTTCCTTCCAGATGGAGAGACCGTGGCCGTTCAGACGCGCGCCGGGGGACTGGATTTGCTGCGTTTTCCCGACGGGGTGCGGATCAGGACGCTCCAGAGCACCGGCAGCGACTTGATCAGCGGGCACCTTGAGTTTCCGGCAGCCGATGAAGCGCTGTTCATTGACCCTGAAGGTGTGTGGATTGCCAACCGGGGCGGTTACGAGCCATGCTCTTGTGGCAATCCACAGGATCAACCTGACCATCCGCTGATCGTGTGGGACCTGGCCCGTGGCGACGTGCAGGCGAGATTGGACCAGGCGCTCGACCCTCTCACGCAGCGCCAGCGGCTGGATGCCGCTTTCGACGGCGAAAGCATTCTGATCTTCTATGCAAGCGGTGAAATCACGCGCTGGATGTTCAATGATACCGAGCCCCAGGAAGTTCTGGTGTCTCCGATCCCTGTGCGGCCTCTCTCAGCCTGGACGCTGAACTGGTCAACGGACGGCAGCCACCTGGCATTTACCGGCAGCTATGGCGGTGTGGATGTCTACCAGACCGACACCGCGCTGCTCGTCCAGCGCTTTGATCCGCCGTGGGAGTCCCTGGCTCTGAGCCCGGATGGCCGGCTCGTTGCCTTGTTCGACCCGGACAGAGAGCTTCAGTCAGTCTACGAGGTGCAAAGCGGGCAGCGCTTGCATGCCTTGCCTGCCTCGCCGGTTCTGATGGGCCCGGCCTTCTCGCCTGATGGCAGGTACCTGGCCTATGCAGATGAGACGGGTGCTTCGATAACCGACCTGGAATCTGGTGAAGTGACAGCGCTGGATGCGGCGCCTGTCACTGCTGATATGGCCCTGACGCGCATAATCTGGTCGCCAGATGGCGATGCTTTGGTAACGGCCTACACCGCGGCGAGTCCGGGGTCGGGCGGGCCTGGCGTAATCGTCTTATGGCAACGCCTGGGAAATGGCGCCTTTGAAGCAATCCATCATGCTACGAATGTGCAGGCCGATTACACCTTGCCGAACCTGGCGCTGGCCGGCTTTAACCCATCGGGCAGCCGTGTCGCTTTACAATCAATGCGGGAACCAGAGGCTGCTCAGACGGATGTGGTTGTGTACGATCTTGAGTCTGGGAAAGTCATTCAAACATTCCGGGAATACACGCTCGCTGTGTGGATAAACGACCAGGAACTTCTGGCGGCCGAAGCCCAGTACGATACACGACTCACGCGGATTGACGTAATAAGTGGAGAAAAGTCGGTTGGAGGGGCCAGGGAGCTGGGCGGTAATGCCTATGCCCCCGGTGGGCTCTTTGCCGCGCAGATGGCACCATCTGGCCGCGGCGTGAGGGTCCTGCATTGGCAGAGTGGAGAAATCGTTGCCCGGGTCGCCCATGAAGCGCTCAACCTGATCGATTACCGCTGGTCGCCCGATGGTCGCTGGCTGGCATCGATCGGCAGTGATGGCACGCTCCGCGTCTGGCGTGTAAGGATGTATTAGCGGAGCTGAAGCGCTAGAACATCACCATTTGACGCTCGGCGCGTCTGCCATCGATCAACACGAACGGTGCGGCCCGGGCCACAACGATCCCCATTTTACGCAGAGAGGCCAGGTCCCGCAGCCTTCCGGCCCGCCGTGCCCGCAGGATCGCCTCTGCGCCTTTTGGGCCAATTCCCGGGATGCGGAGCAGGTCGCGCCGCGCCGCTTTGTTGACCTCCAAGGGTTTTTCTTTCAGATTCTGTTCCGCCCAGGCCAGCTTGGGATCGGCGAAGAGGGGGAGATTGCCATCGCGTGTAAAGGGCATTTCTTCCAGATCGAATCCGTAATCACGTAATAGGAAGGAGGCCTGATATAGACGGTGTTCGCGCAGGGGCTCGACTGCAGCCTTGTTCTCCAGTGGCGTATCCCGGATGGGATGGAAGGCAGAGAAATAGGCGCGCTTAAGCTTGACATTCTTCATCAGCCAGTCGGTTGTGGTCAATAATTCGAGGTCGCTCTCATCCGAGCCGCCCGCCACGAACTGCGTGACCGTCGAAGGCCAGCGTCCGTTCCAGCCTTTGTAAGCAGGCTGCGTCCGGCGGATCTCCTCCACCCATTTCAACGGCCGGAATAATTCCTCGATAAAGGTCTTGTTGGGGGCCAGCTTCGCCAGTCTTTCCGTGCTGGGCGCTTCCAGGTTGATCGAGACGCGGTCGGCAAGCTGCATAAGCCGCATCACCTGTCCCTTCTCCGCGCCGGGCATGATCTTCAGGTGCATATAGCCGCGGAAGCCCAATTTATTTCGCAAGATCTCGGCCGTGTCCAGGATTTTGTTCTGTGTGTTAGCGCCGCCCGCGGCAATTCCCGAGCTGAGGAAGATTCCCTCGGCCAGCTTGGCCTGGTTCAATTTCATGAACAGCTCGGCGAACTCCTGCGGTTTGAAGGTGGCACGGCGGAAGTCACGTCCCGCCCGGAAGGGACAGTAATAACAATCCCGCTCACAGGCGGATGAGAGCAGCGTCTTCAATAACTTGACTTGTTTGCCGTTGGGGAGCTGAGCCGGATGCACGAACGCAGCCCTCTTTTCCTTTGGCGTAAAACACGCGGGCCTGGCCGGGACCATCTGCGTCGAAGACCGGTCTTCTTCCGCGTGTTCAAGCTCCATCTGGCTCGAGAGAGCCTCGAGGGTTTCGAGCTGGTCCATGATTCTATTATAGAACAAATATTCTGATTGTCAAGCGAATTACAATGTTACTTTTGATCAGATATTTCGCTGTACCACCAGCAGGGTAATATCGTCATATTGCTCGCGATTGGCGATATGGCGATCCAAGGCGCCCATCACATTCTGAATGCGCGCGTGAGCGGATAGGGCAGGGGCGGTGGCGGCCTCGATCAGACGGTCCTCGGCAAATGGTTTCTGAACAGGGCTAAGGGCGTCCGTAGTCCCATCTGTAAACAACAGCAGAGCCTGGCCCGGGGCGAGTGTAATCCGTTCGATTTTGAACTTCAGGTCGGGGAGCATGCCGACGGCAGGTCCCGTGGGATCTAACCGTTTTTTCAGCTTGCCGTCCGAGATGAGGAGCGGTGCTTCATGGCCGGCGTTGATGTAGAGCAGCTCGCCTCGCTCCGGTTCGAGCAAACCAAAGAACACAGTGGCGAACATGTTCGAGTTGCCGTGATGGGTAGCGATGTAATTGTTGGTTAGATCGATTGCATTCTTGAGCGAGGGCGCGCCGGAGGCCAGGCTCGTATCCTGCCTGAAAACGCCCGTTGGCAATTCGGTTTGATCCCTGGTGGGTACACCTGCCCAGCGGATCAGGTATTGCTGGTCGGAGTAGGCCCGGAGCAGAGTGCGGAAGATCGCCATGTATAGGGCTGCGCCAACGCCCTTGTCACACACGTCTGCCATAATCAAGGCGATATGGTTGCTCGTGGTGATCGGAAAGACATCGTAGAAATCACCGCTGACCTCGCGGGCAGGGCGGATGAGCGTGGCAATCTCCCAGCCTTCGGGCTGCGGGTAATCCTGTACCAGGAAACTATTCTGGATATCGCGCGCGATCTCGAGCTCTTTCTCCGCTCTTTTCTTGGCCCTGATCAGGTTGGTTTCTTTTTGCCTCCGATCGGTGATATCCAGCAGAATGCCGCGGAAGCCGATAGGCGTGTCGTTCTCATCACGGATAAGCGCGATCGAGCCCTCGGCGGTGCGCGCAGACCCATCCTTATGGATAAAATCGATCGGCAGCTTCTTTTCGATCATGCCGGTCTTGTGGATCATGCTGAAGATATTGAACATCATCGAGACTTGCCTGCGGTCCACGTAGCGCCGGAAGTGTCTGCCCATCAGCTCAGCCTGCCGATATCCGAGCGCGTTGAAAAAGGTATTGTTCCCATAAATCAGCTTACCTGCGAGATCCAGCTCGAAATAACCATATCCGAGGGATTCCAGCAGATCGGTGGATGTAAAAGATGGCTTCATCAGGTATTGGCGTCCGCTACAAGCTGATTAATGTACGGGATATGCTCTTCAGTCGCCTTTTCGCCCTGCTCAATAATGTAGGGGATTTGTGCAGTGTCGAATGTCCCGACAGGTTTTTCAAAGTTCGGCAAAATGGGGATGATCTCGGCATGATGCACGGCATTGTAGAACGCGAAGGTGGACCTCAAGATGTTGTTCATGTAGATGCTGTTGAAGTGTGTCGTCACGGCCGTGTAGGAGTTCATGCGTCTTCGTGTCGGCATCTCGAAGCCGACTGCGGCGATCACGTCGCTGCCCTGCTGGATGGCGACGTCGATGGGGAGGGGGTCACAGACCGCGCCATCGACCAGCAACTGATCGCCGATCCTCCAGGGCGAGAAGATCATCGGGATGGCAATGCTGGCGCGGATGGCGTCCAGAATCCTTCCGGATGAAATGACGATGCGTTCGCCTGTGTAGAGCTCGGTTGCGACGATATGGAGTGGGAAGATCGTATCGGTGAAGGTCTTGTCGCCAAAAACAGTTTGCAGCCGCCCGTACATCACCCGATCATCGATCAGGCTGGAGGATTCAGTAAAGCGCGTCTCACCCGTCAGCGCCGACTTCAGGTTAGAGGTATAGCCCTCGAAGACGTCGCTGGTGAAAAGATTCAATGTGAGCCGCTCTGCTTCCGCGGGATCTATCCCGAGGGCAATGGTCGCGGCGTAGATGCTGCCGCCGCTGCACCCGACCGCCATGCCGGGAGTCAGACCTTCACGGCGGAGGGCTTTGCTCAATCCCAGCGACGCGGCGCACAGGACACCGCCCGACCCGATCACGATGGATAAGCGATTCTTCATCTTCAGGCTTCCAGTAACCGCTTGAGGTAGTCTAGTTGTGCGCGCATGGCCTTTTCGCCCTGCTCGATGACATAAGGAAACTGGTCGGTGTCGAAGAGACGGATCGGGCGCTCGAACTCCGGGAAGATGGAAATGATCTCGGCGTGATGGACAGCATTGTGGAATGCAAAATTGGCCTGCATCAAATTATTCGTCATCAGGCTGTTGATATAGAAAGCGTAACGGCTGATGGATTTGACCCTGCTCGGCAGCGGAGTCTCGAAACCCAGCGCCAGGATAATCTCCGCGCCTTCGCGCATGGGCACATCCACCGGCAGAGGGTTGGAGGCGGCACCGTCAATCAATAACCGCCCATTGTGCTGCCACGCAGACCAGATGTACGGGATGGCCACGCTGGCCCGCAGGGCATCCACGATTTGGCCCTCGTGCTGGGCGATCGATTCGCCTGTTTCGAAATCTGTGGCCATAACATATAATGAAGTCTTTGTGTCGGCAAAGGTTCTGTCGCCAAATACCGACCTGAAACTCTTCAACATTGGGGCATCGCTCATCATGCTGAACCGGTGATCGAACTTGACGACACCTGGCAGGAGAACGCTGGTGAGCGCGCGCCAGTTGCGCCGCTCGGTGACCGAGCGATTCCAGAGTTTCTTGGTATTCTCGATACATTCCTGAAGCGAGAATCCCATCGCCATCGCTGCGGCATACAGGCTCCCGCCGCTGCAGCCGACGATCATGTCGAAATGGATGCTTTCTTCCTCCAGCACCTTCCAGATGCCCAGGGCCGCCGCACATTTTACGGCGCCGGCGCCGATGACCAGCGCGATCTTCTTTTTCCTGGCCGGCATGGATGATCTAAGATCCAAAACTTGCTACGGCATCACTGTGCGAGGTGAATACCTTGGCGATGGTGTGGAAGCCAGACATCTTCAGCACTTTATCTACGCCAGGGTTGGTGGAGGCGATTCGCAGGTCACCGCCATGGCTGCGAGACTCCTTGACGGCCCCGAGCAATGTCCGCAGGCCGGCGCTGCTCATGAACTCCACGCCGGTCAGATCGACGACGAGATCGACGCGTCCCTCGGCGATTTCGTCGATGATGGCCCTGGCCAAGTCGGGTGCTGTCAGCGCGTCTACGCTGCCATCCACAGTAACGACGGTCACATCGCTCTCATGCCGGACTTCGGTTTTCATCGTTCTTCTCCTCCGTTAGGTATTTTGTTAATCTCATTGTGTTCCCATCTTCCGTTACCTCGTAATCCACTTCATCTACAGACTGGCTGATAAAGAACAAGCCGAAGCCCCCAAGCTCGCGCTCCTCAATCGAGGCGCTTACGTCCGGGGTAGGGGTGTTGCTTGGCTCGAATGAATGACCAAAATCCGTGAGCGAAAGAGTCAATTTGTGGGGATGCAGCTCCAGGTCCAGGATGACCGACCCGGGGCTCATATCGGCGTACCCGTGTGTAATGATATTCGTGCAGGCTTCGTCGACGGCAAGCTGAAGGTCGTAGAGAATTTCATCGGTAACCCCTGGCAAGTCTTTGCAGTGTTCCTTGATGAACTCGCGAAAGTCACTCAGCGATTCGAGATAGGCAGCGCGCGTGATGCGGTGATGGTTTGCCATGCTGGCTCCTAGTATACAGCCTCTGGAAAGGTTTCGACGCCCGCGTCGCGCCCGATCTGCTTGACCATGCGGATCTTGTCCCAGCGCTGGCCGAGCACCTCCAGGATCCCGTCGTGGATGGCCCAGGCGCGTCCTCTCACCGTGCCGGCCTGGTCACGTTTTCGAAAGGCGGATGTGCCATCCAGGCTTTGATCCAGCGCGCCGCCCGGCTGGAATCCGCGGTGGATATCGTCCATGAGCTTATGGCCGCGCACATACGCAAAGCCGCGTCGTTCGAACACCCAGGCGGAGGCGTAGGTCAGAGGCTCGAGAAAATAGGCCCGGTGACCCAGCATGGAAAGGAATGCGTCGATCTGCTCGAACACCAGACGCGAGCTGCCCAGCCCCGCACGGACCTGTCCGGGAGCCAGTCCTGCCTGCATCGCCGATTCTTCGGCCTGCAGGTTACGCTTCAGTGTCCCGAACATGGTCGGCTGACCGTCTTCGGTCTGATCAATCGCAAAGCGCGGTGCGGCGGGATCGTTCAGCACGATGAGATTCAGCTCGATGCCGTTCAGGGAATTATCCGCGAGCTCCAGAGCGAGATACTCGCTGTCCTCGTCGGCAGGGTCCGATGAGCTGCGCGCGGTGATCAGGACCTTTTCACTATTCGGTTCCGCCCTGAGGAAGACCATCGCCTCCTTGTTCGTACCTGTCCATTGAATGGGATCGATCCCGAAGCGCGTCAGCAGGGCAGGGGGCAGGAGGCCGCGATAGAGCCGCTGCTTGACGGCTTCGGGCAAGTTATTCAATTGTCGAATTGTGAAGGGAAGAGTTGCATCCCGTTCAAGGAGGGAGATCGAGATCGCCCCCAGATCCGGCACAACTTTTTCAGGCTCTTTTTTGACGCGGAAGTATTTGAGCATGGATGCTGAGCTGCATTATAAGGGATATAGTCATGGCGCGCAAAAGCCGGGTCTATGTGTACGGACTTGGTACAGGTGATCCTGCAGGCAGCGCGATCAGATTTGATAGAGGATAGCGCACCTCAAATCGTGAAACGTGCGGCATCCAGCTATACTGTTTTCTATCGCCCATCCAGTCATACGAAGCACCGTTCGGAAACGGCACCGTTTTTCCATCCGGCTTGATGATATTGGCTGCAAAGAAGAAATGCCGGTGCGTCCAGGGCGTGAAGAGATAATCGTTGGGGTTGATGTCCTCTACGCGCTCGGGATAGCGCCGTCCCTCTTTGAGCGGGGGAGGCTGCGAGCCATCGAGCATCGTGACGATCAGATCGTCTCCACTCGCTTCGCCTGTCATGACAGAGAGTGCACAGGTCCTGACCTTGTCGAAGTCCGGATCGGGCCGGTCCAGGTTTTCACCCCGCAAGTGATCGGCGCGCAGGTCGCTCGGATTCCTGTTCGTAAACGCCTTCTGCGGCCCAAACAGCGCGGCGACATGCCGTAAGGACATCTTGTAATTGATCGCCCGGATAAAAAATTGCCATTGTCTGGTCACCGTGACGCGGGTATCCTGCATAGGGAACACCGCCGGGCAGGGCGCGCACTCACGCGGCATGCCAAACACGCCAATATCGTCCTTGTGTTGCCAGTGTTGTATAGACGGCGCTCGCTGCAATGGGGAGATTTTCACCGAGACGGTGAGGGTATTTACTTTAGACTCCAACGGGTTCTGGGTCATTTTCTCTGATCTCAGATTCTAGAATTGCTGAATTATAAGATATATCCAGGCAGCAAAATAAGCGCAGTGACAGGCGGTGGACAAAGCCAGTCGAAGTGGGCCAGGCAGGAATGGGGGAGGGGGGAAAGTAGTGCTTGGAACCATGACGAATCATCATAATCGGTATTATCTTTTTGCATAAGCCATGCTCAGTACCTTCTGCTTTCGCCTCTTGCTGCATTGAGCTTATCCATTTTTGGTGGGGGAGCTCTGATACTCAGATAAAACATTCATCAC
>DASTFG010000131.1:0-4396 GCA_035708785.1 Anaerolineales bacterium | reverse complement strand
TTGTGTATGACTACGGCACTCAACAGACCCAGATCGGCCTGTTGAACGCAATCATCACATCGTTAGGTGGACGGCCGGTTGCGTGGCTTCAGACTACTCCGATCAACACCTACATGATCATTGTTGTGGGCATCTGGATCTGGGCAGGATTTTGCATGACGATCCTGGCCGCTGCCTTAAGGTCCGTTCCGGATGAAATCCTGGAAGCCGCCCGGGTGGATGGTGCCACCGAGTGGACCGTCTTCTGGAGGATCATGGTTCCCATCATCTTGCCGACCATTACGGTTGTGGTCACGACCATGGTCATCAACGTGCTGAAGCTGTTCGATCTGGTGTACGTGATGACCGGCGGGAACTTCCAGACGGATGTGATCGCCAACCGCATGTACACCGAAATGTACAAGAACTTCAACGTGGGTCGTGGTACCGCTGTGGCGGTCATCCTCGTTCTGGCGATCATTCCATTCATCTATTACAACGTCAAGCGCTTCCTGGCGCAGGAGGCAATGCGATGAACAGGGAGAAGATCAACAAATTCCTCAATAAGGTTCCAACACATGTCATCATCATTTTGGTGATGTTCATCTGGATTGTTCCAACCCTGGGCTTATTGGTCACTTCGCTCCGCCCGCCGGAGGCAGTGCGCAACACCGGCTGGTGGACGGTGTTTTCCGGCGAATCGGCACCCGGTGCCGCGGCATACAATCAGTACTGCGCCGCCTGCCATGGTGAAAATGGACAGGAACTTCCGACAGTTGATCTGACGAACCCGGATCTGGTCAGTCAGTATTCACGCTCGTTGCAGCTTCTGGCACTCCTCCGTCGCGACATTAACGGGCAACCTCATATGGGCGATATTCCTCTTCCCAGCCCGCAGGAAGCAGCCGATATCGCGGACTATCTCGAGACTCTCTCAGGAACTGAAGCGTCCGCAGCAGGCTCAAATTTCACGATCAACAACTATATCGATGCGTTGGTAGGTTATCGCGGACAGAACACCTACAGAGCCGACTGCGCCGCTGGAACACAGCCGCCGGATCTCAGCTGCACCGCCCGTGACATCCTCAATCCACGCGGAATGGGCCGGGCGTTCATCAACAGTCTATTTGTCACAATTCCCGCGACCATTTTGCCAATCCTTTTCGCGGCCTTTGCCGGGTACGCCTTCGCCTGGCTGGACTTCAAAGGGCGCTTCCTGCTC
This sequence comes from Anaerolineales bacterium, assembly GCA_035708785.1. Taxonomy (GTDB): domain Bacteria; phylum Chloroflexota; class Anaerolineae; order Anaerolineales; family Villigracilaceae; genus Defluviilinea. The sequence continues at coordinate 3,195 of DASTFG010000131.1, read as the reverse complement.
TTTGCCCTTCTGGTTGGCCTGCAGGTGGTTCCTTTGCAGATGACTCTTGTCCCGATCTCACGGTTCTATGCGCAGGCAGGGCTGAACGGTACGTTCCTCGGAGTCTGGCTCTTCCACACCGGCTTTGGCATGCCGTATGCCATTTACCTGATGCGCAATTTCCTCGGCACATTACCGCGCGACCTGTTTGAATCCGCCTATCTGGACGGCGCTTCCCATTGGACCGCGTTCCGCCGATTGGTCATCCCGCTGGCGATGCCAGCCATCGCATCCCTGGGCATTTTCCAGTTCCTGTGGGTCTGGAACGACCTGTTGGTCGCGCTGGTCTTCCTGGGCGGCACGACGCCCGTCATGACCTACCAGATCAGCAACATGGTCACGTCCCTGGGCTCCGGCTGGCAGGTATTGACTGCAGCCGCTTTCCTTTCCATGCTGCTTCCCATGATCGTGTTCTTTTCCCTGCAGCGCTATTTCGTGCGCGGAATGCTGGCAGGCGCTGTGAAAGGTTGAACCAAGCCTTCATCGCGATACTTCGTTCAAGGAACAACAAGCTATCTCCCAGACAATGTAACTATGGATCAATCACTATGGTATCAGGATGCCATCTTCTACCAAATCTACATGCGTGCCTTTCGGGACAGGGATGGGGATGGGCATGGTGATCTGCGGGGTCTAACGCAGAAGCTCGATTATCTACAGGCACTCGGCGTGGATTGTATCTGGCTCATGCCGATCTATCCTTCCCCGTTGAAGGATGATGGCTACGATATCGCCGATTATTACGGTGTCCATTCGACCTATGGCAGCCTGGATGATTTCAAGGAGCTGGTGGAGGCTGCTCACGGGCGCGGCATACGCATCATCATGGACCTGGTCCTGAATCATACTTCTGACCAGCATCCCTGGTTCCAGGCCGCGCGCACGGACCGTAACTCCCCTTATCGCGATTATTACGTTTGGAGCGATACGGACCAGAAATACCAGGAGGCGCGGATCATTTTTCTGGACACCGAGCCATCCAACTGGAGCTGGGATGAAACAGCTGGTCAATATTACTGGCACCGTTTCTATGCCAGCCAGCCTGACCTGAATTATGACAATCCGTCAGTCCAGGAGGAAATGCTCAAGGTCGCAAGTTTTTGGCTGGATCTGGGGATCGACGGCTTCCGCGCCGATGCAGTCCCGTACTTATTCGAGCGCAAAGGGACAAACTGCGAGAACCTTCCCGAGACGCACGCCTATCTCAAGAAACTGCGCGCCTTCCTGGATGAGAAATACCCTGACCGCATCCTGCTGTGTGAGGCAAACCAATGGCCGGAGGATGTCCGGCCGTACTTTGGCGCTGGTGACGAATTCCACATGGGCTTTCACTTTCCCATCATGCCGCGCATCTATATGGCGCTCAAAAAGGGCCGCCGAGAGGACATGGTCGAGATCCTGCGCCGCACACCGCCGATCCCTGAAAATTGCCAGTGGTGTACTTTCCTGCGCAATCACGATGAACTGACGCTTGAGATGGTCACGGAAGAGGAGCGCCAGTGGATGTGGGAACAGTACGCGCCCGAGCCGCGGATGCGCATCAACTTGGGCATTCGTCGCCGGCTGGCCCCCCTGCTCGAAAATGATCGGCGGAAGATCGAGTTGGCCCATTCCCTGCTCTTTACACTGCCCGGGTCTCCGATCCTTTATTACGGAGATGAAATTGGGATGGGCGACAATATCTGGCTCTCGGACCGGAACGGCGTCCGCACGCCGATGCAATGGAACAGTGATGCCGGTGCTGGCTTCTCCGATGCGCCCCCGGAGTCCTGGTATGCTCCGATGATCGAAGGGGTGGTATACGGCCCCGCCCGCGTCAATGTCCAATCTCAGCAGCAGGACCCCAGCTCCCTCTGGAACACCATCCGTCATATGATCGCCGTCAGACAGGAACATCTCGCTTTTGGCCGCGGTGAATTTGAGTGGCTGGATCTTTCGAATCCTCACATCGCAGGCTTCCGGCGCACCTTCGATGGCGAGGCAATTTTATCGATCCATAACCTGAGCGACTCGCAACAGCGCATCGCGCTGAAAATGGAAGAGCCGGTCAAAGCACTGACCGACGTCTTATCACAAAAGCTCCTCAATTCAGGGAAAGAAGGTATCGAACTCGAGCTTGCCCCGTATCAATATCTCTGGCTGAAGCCTACATAATTAACGTTCGCCAAGCGTATGCAGCAATGCCATGTTCGGTGGGCGATAGGCACCGACCGGGAAACCGCAGACCAGCACAACCTGATCGCCGGGCTGCACAACATAAGATTCAAGCAGCGCTTCATCGACCAGCTCGAGCATTTCTTCGATCGTATCCACAAATGCTACCTGCTGCGGGCGCACACCCCAGAGGAACGCGAGACGCCGGAACGTCTCCTGATGTGGGGTAAACGCCATGACGGGAACACGCGGTCTGATTTTGGACATCAGCCAGGCTGTCTGTCCCTGCATGGTAAAACAGGCGACCGCCTTGACATTCTGATCGTTCGCCAGAGCCTGGGCAGCGCGCGACATCGAGGCCGCGTCGCTGTGCTCGAAGCCGGATACCTTCTGCGCCACTCCCCATTCCATAAAGTGCGTCTCGGCTTCTCGGACAATGCGATCCATCATCTGAATAGATTCCACCGGGTATTTCCCGGCGGCAGTCTCTGCAGAGAGCATGACTGCATCCGTGCCGTCAAAAATCGCGTTTGCCACATCTGACGCTTCGGCCCGAGTCGGCAGCGGGTTCGAGATCATCGATTCAAGCATCTGGGTGGCCGTGATGACCAGCTTTGCACGAGCGTTCGCGGTGCGGATGATGTGTTTCTGCAGGGAAGGCACGCGCTCGGGCGGAAGCTCCACACCCAGGTCCCCGCGCGCGACCATGACACCGTCCACGATGTCCAGGATCGCATGCAGGTTATCGAGTGCCTCCGGTTTTTCAAGTTTTGCGATCAGTAGGGGCGGACGCTTGCCGTTCGAGAGGCTTTCCAGCGCTTCCCGAACCCGCCTGACGTCCTCAGCCGTGCGAACGAATGAGGTCGCGACCGCATCCACGCCCTGGGACAGTCCATACGTCAGGTCGGCTTCGTCTTTTTCGGTGAAGCCGGAAATCCGCAGTTGCACTCCCGGCAAGTTGATCCCCTTATGGGAAGACAGTGACCCACCGGTGATCACGCG
>DASTFG010000130.1:0-4773 GCA_035708785.1 Anaerolineales bacterium | reverse complement strand
CATCGAGACCTCCGTTTAAAAATTACTCTCCCATAGATCCTTGGCGATCAGTCTTGCTCCGGCATTCTGCCAGTTGTGCAGCGTCCGCTCCGGGACAGAGGCTCGGAACCAGTCCAGGGCGTCCTTCTCATGGGATGCCATTTCCCTTTCCTGGCTGCGGCTGTAGGGCCGCAGGCCGGCGACATACGGGAAGTACAGCGCGTTGTAGAAGCGCCACTCGTCTGTGGTATCGAACTGCTTCCCGTTTTGCGGCTTGAGCTTCCGGATCGATTCCGACAGGAGCGACTTCAGCTCGGCGGCGCGGTCGAGCGTGGTATCGGGCGCGTTGCGGGCCCTGAGCCTCTCCTCGATGAGAGGAAGCCCCGTCAACGGGCTGGAGGCCAGCCGGGTCAGGTCTCCAAAGTGGCTGAGGGCGCGGCGGGTGAGACGGACGCGGGCATCTTCGTCCAGCGATGCAAGCTCGATCCGCGCGTCCTTTCTGGACAATATCTCGGATTCCATGTTGAGACGTGCCCGCCGCTCCCGCAGGGAGGGCGCGTGCGAAAATGCGAAGCGGTCCAGTTTGTTCTCCAGGGCGTTCCCGAACACCGCGATCAGGATGGACGCAAAGATTGTTGTCAACAGGAGTAACTGCATGCCCTGTGTTGGCCCCGTCTGGATGGCGATGACGAAACCGACCTGTCCCGCAAAGATCAGTACAAGGATAAGCGTCAATGCCAGGGACCGGATCATGCCCGGGAGCAGGGTCTCGCCTTCGTCGAAGGCGTCGAACCAGGCAATGCAGAACCCGAGCAGGAGCAGGTCCAGCCCGATGGCGGGCAGAGCCAATTGCTGCAGCGGCCACAGGATTGGAAAGAGCAGAAACGCCTCCCCCAGCGTGAAGAACAAGGTTGCCGCAAACAGGAGCCCTATAACCTGCCTTGGTCGAAGCAGCGCGATGAAGTCCCGCACGAGGAGCAGGGTCCACAAGAGGGGCGTGAGTCCGATCAGGAAGGAGATCCAATTGAAGGGAAGAATTGTGGCGCTGGCCGGCTCGAGCAGAAAGAATCCGCCGAGTAGGAACGTCACGGGAAGGAGCACCCATCTCCACAGGTTGAAGAGGACCGGATGGCCGTCAAGGATGCGCTGGTCCAGAAAGAGGATCGCACCCACCCAGAGGACCGGCGGCAGTAGGCGCAGTGCAAATGAGATGCCGGGGACATTGATCTCGAGGGCGGCGGCATAAAAGAGCAATCCCAGACCCGTCAGCCGCAGGCGGGGATGGGCGCCCCGCCCGAGCAGAAACAAGCCCAGCCACGCAGAAAGTGTGAACGGGATGAGGTGCAGTAGAGCCACATTGGAATTATACTCAGCGAGATAGAAGGAGTTGCATGAACAAAGGTATCTTGAACGGCATTGCCGCATACGTGTTATGGGGATTTTTTCCGATTTACTGGAAGCTGCTGCAACAGGTCCCGGCCCTGGAGGTGATCGGGCACCGCATCGGCTGGTCCTTCGTCCTGCTGATGGCTTTTATCTTCCTCACCAAGCAGTGGCAGGAATTCCGTTCTGCGGCGCTCACGCCCAAAATGGTGGGGATCTACTCCCTGGCTGCGGTTCTGCTATCGGTCAACTGGCTGATCTACGTCTGGGGCGTCAATGCAGGCTTTATCGTCGAGACCAGCCTCGGGTATTTCATCAATCCCCTTTTCAGCGTGCTGCTGGGCGTAGTCTTCCTGCATGAGCGCCTGCGCCCCATACAGTGGATCCCGGTGGGTCTGGCCACGGCGGGTGTGATCTATCTCGCCCTCGCCTATGGCCGCCTGCCCTGGATCGCCCTCTCGCTCGCGTTTTCCTTCGGGTTCTATGGCTTCGTCAAAAAGCTGGCGCCGCTCGGCTCGCTCTACGGGCTGACGCTCGAGACCGGGATCGTCTTCCCGGTTGCCGTAATCTATCTCGCCTTCATCGAATTCACCAGCGCGGGCGCGTTCCTGCATGAGGGCGCAGTCATCGATATTCTGTTGATCGGCGCGGGCCTGGTGACAACGATCCCACTCCTGATGTTCGCCTCTGCCGCCCGGCAGATCCCCCTGTCCGTGGTCGGTATCCTGCAATATATCGCCCCAACCCTGCAGTTCCTGATCGGCGTCCTGGTCTATCGCGAGCCCTTCGACCAATCGCGCCTGATCGGGTTTGGGCTCGTCTGGCTGGCGCTGATCATCTTCTGGCTGGAAAGTTATCTTGCCAACCGCATACCGGCGGCGCCAATTCCTGAACTGGGAGAAGGATAATGAAAATATTATTCATCGGAGGCACAGGCCTCATCAGCTCGGCTTGCTCGGAGTTTGCACTGCAGCGCGGGCATGAACTTTTCATCCTGAACCGCGCCGCTTCGGCGGAATACCCGCTGCCCGAGGGGGCAACGCTGCTCAAAGGCGACATCCACGCGGACGAAGCGCAGCTCGCGTCTCTGGTATCGGGTCACCGTTTCGACGCCGTCGTGGACTACATTGCTTATACTGTGGACGATATCGAGCGCGACCTGCGTCTCTTTCGAGATAAGACCGGCCAATTTGTCTTCATCAGCTCTGCTTCTGCCTATCAAAAGCCGGTACAGAATTACCTGATCACCGAGGAGACCCCGCTCGAGAATCCCTTCTGGGAATACTCGCGGAACAAGATCGCCTGCGAAGAGAAGCTGATGCGGGCCTATCGAGAGGATGGCTTCCCGGTGACCATCATCCGGCCCTCTCATACCTATGGGCCCACGCAGATCCCGTTCGGCGTATCGAGCTGGCGGCACCCGTGGACGGTAGTCGATCGGATGAAGCGCGGCCAGAAAGTCATTGTCCCGGGCGATGGGACTTCGCTGTGGGTGCTCACCTGGAACGCGGACTTTGCCAAAGGGCTGGTCGGCCTATTGGGAAACCCGCAGGCGATCGGCGAGGCGTTCCAGATCACCTCCGACCAGGCCCTGAGCTGGGACCAGATCCATCTGGAAGTGTACCGGGCCACGGGTCTGGAGCCGAACCTGGTCCACATCCCCTCTGACCTCATCGCCGCCTATTGGCCACATGCTGTTGGCAGCCTGATCGGGGATAAGTCCAACAGCGTTGTCTTCGACAACAGCAAGATCAAACGCTTCGTCCCCGATTTCGTCTGCGAAGTAGACTGGGCAGAGGGTGTACGCCGTTCGCTGGCCTGGTTCGAGGCACACCCCGAATTCCAGACAGTGGACTATGAAATGAATGCCCTCTGGGACCGGATCATCGCTGGCTATGAGCGCGCCTGGCCGGAAGGAAACGACCGGTCGCCGTGATATACTCCTCGTAGACAGGACTGCGAGGATGAGACTCGATTCGATCCGCCGGCTTTTCAGACCATTATTCGGGTCAGGACAAAGCGAGACAACGGCCAGGTTCCTGCATGCCATCCTCCTGAGCATCATCGCTGTCGTTTCCCTGTTGATCGTCCTTCGTCTGCGGGCGGGGGGGACATGGTTCAGCCCCACATCCTTCGTACTGACCGGTCTTCTGGTCCTTCAATTTTTCCTGTTGTTCATGCTCAGGCGGGGTCACGTACGGCAGGCCGCGCTGGCGCTGGTATTCTCTTCCTGGGCGGCCATGTCGTACCAGGCCTGGAGCGCGGATGGTGTGCGCGATGTAGCAATCTTCGTATATATGCTCATCATCCTCACGGCGGCGCTGCTGACGAACTGGCAGGTTTCCATCCTTCTCTCCCTGATGAGTATTGTATATATCTGGGTGCTTGCCATGGCGGAATCGAGCGGCTTGCGTACAGCTCACAGCGATCCGCCGCTGCATATTGCCAGGGATCTGACGGCCATATTCAGCCTGCTTACGCTGCTCGCGTTCCTCCTGGTCAATACCCTGCGCCAGAGCCTGGACAAGATGCGTGAGGAATTCACGGGTCGTCTGCGCGCCGAACAGGCCTCACGCGAAGGCGAGGAGCGGTTCCGCAAAATCTTCGAGACCAGCCCTGTGGCGATCTCGATCTCAGCCCTCGAGGATGGCAGTCTGCTGGATGCCAACGATGCATATTGGGAACTGATGGCTCAGGTCCCGGGGACGGCAGCCGGCTCTCTACGTCCGGGGCTATCTATCTGGGATCGCGAAAGCGCCCGTAAGACCCTGGCCCACAAGAGATCCCTGAGCGATCCGGCCTTTGAATTCGTGGACGGGAAGGGTGAAAAGCGCATCACCGCCGCCTTCCACGAACTGATCGATGTGGGCGAACAGCCGGTCATCCTGTCTCTGTTCTATGACTTGACCGAACAAAAAAAGGCGCAGGTCGCTCTGCAGGAGAGTGAAGAGAAATATCGTAATTTCGTGGAGAGCAGTATCCAGGGCATCTGGTTCCTCGGTTTCGACGAGCCCATCCCCACCGGCTTGCCGCCGGAGGAACAAGTGCGGCTGATCCACCAGACCGGCTATATCCAGGACTGCAATGAAGCGCTGGCGCGGATGTACGGGTATGCGAGCCGGTCCCATATCATCGGTACGCGTCTGATCGACTTATACGGGGGAACGACAAGTGAGTTCAATTTCCAGTCAACATTGCAATTGATCAAAGGGGGCTATCGCGGCACAGACCGCGAAACGCAGGAAGTCACCCTGGATGGGCGTATCGTTTATTTTCTGAATACCGCGATCGGTGTTGTCGAGGACGGCAAGCTGACCGGGATGTGGGGAACGCAGCTCGACATCACGCCCCTGAAGCAGGCAGAAGCGGCCCTACAGCGCAGCGAGATGCGCACGCGCGCGCTGCTCGATG
>DASTFG010000129.1:0-3951 GCA_035708785.1 Anaerolineales bacterium | reverse complement strand
AGCCAGGCACGCTTGACTGATCTGATTGCCGGCGTCGAGCGGGCGGGGTACGGTGTAGCCACCGGCGAGGCTGACGTGAGTATCCAGGGCCTGCAAGACGCCGAAGACGCTGTGCGGCTCGAAAAAGCACTCACCGCTCTGGAGGGTGTACTTAGCGCAACAGTTACCGCTCCAATGGCCCACATCGAATATGTTCCCACGATCATCTCTGAAGCGGAACTTTATCGAACGGTAAAGACAGCCGGGTTTGATACAGCCGAACAGGCGGCTGAGCCGACCGATGTCGAAGCGCTGGCGCGGGAGCGCGAGTACCGCGAGCAGCGCCGTTTGGTTATCGTCGGTCTGCTGTTCACCTTGCCGCTGTTCATATTGGCGATGGGCAAAGACTTCAGCCTGCTGCCCGAATTTTTCTACGAGCCTGGTCATGACCTGATGGCAGCCCAGATGGGAGGCATGCACCCCGCCAAACCCTGGTTCGACTGGCTGATGCTGGCGCTGGCTATTCCCGTGCAGTTCTATGTGGGCTGGGGATTTTACGTCGGGGCATATAAGTCGCTGCGCAATGGCTCTGCCAATATGGATGTCCTCATTGCGATGGGCTCGTCGGTGGCGTTTCTGTACTCACTACCGGTCACCTTCCGCTGGCTGGATGGCTTCGTCTATTTCGAAACGGCTGCCGTGATCATCACGCTCATCCGCCTCGGTAAATTCCTGGAAGCGCGCGCCAAAGGCCATACCAGCGAAGCGATCAGAAAACTGATGGGCTTACGCGCCAAGACGGCTCGCATCATCCGTGATGGGCAGGAACTGGAAGTGCCGGTGGAGGAAGTTCGCGTGGGCGATCTGGTCATCGTGCGGCCCGGCGAGACGATCCCGGTCGACGGCGTCGTGGTCGAGGGTCGCTCATCCGCAGACGAATCGATGCTAACGGGTGAATCTCTACCGGTGGAAAAAGGACCCGGTGACACCGTGATCGGCGCCACCCTCAATAAACTGGGCTTGCTCAAGTTCGAAGCGACCAAAGTGGGCAAAGAAACCGCTCTGGCGCAGATCATCCGTCTAGTGCAGGAGGCGCAGGGCAGCAAGCCGCCCATTCAGAAGCTGGCAGACCAGGTCTCCGGTATCTTCGTCCCGGCGGTCATCGGGATTGCGATATTGACTTTCCTGGGTTGGTACTTCTTCGGTCCGCAGCTGCCCGTCAATTCACCCTATACAGCGTTCACGCGTGCCATGATCAATCTGGTGGCAGTGCTGGTGATCGCCTGTCCATGCGCGTTAGGACTGGCCACGCCAACAGCAGTAATGGTCGGCACGGGCAAAGGAGCCGAGTTGGGCATCCTGTTCCGTAACAGTGAAGCACTGGAACACGCCGGAAAAGTGACTGTTGTAGTGCTCGATAAGACGGGCACGGTGACGAAAGGTCAGCCCGCCGTTACAGATGTTGTAATCAACGATGACTGGAGAGCAGAAGAGGTCTTGCGACTGGCGGCATCGGTGGAGAAGGGCAGTGAGCACCCGCTCGGGGAGGCGATTTGGATGGAAGCGACAAATCGGAATCTCCAATTATCTGAACTAACCACTTTCAAAGCCGAGGCGGGTCACGGGGTTGAGGCCCAAGTTGACGGTCACCGCGTCGCAGTGGGCAATCTCCGCTTGATGGAAGCCCGTGCCTATCCGCTTAACGGACTGGCGCCCGATCTCGAACGGCTGCAAGGTGAAGCCAAAACGGCCATGCTCGTGGCCGTGGATGGGCAGGTCCGCGGTCTGGTCGCGGTGGCTGATACCATCAAAGATGGTTCTGTGGAGGCAATCGCCGAGCTGCATCGGCTTGGCATAAAGGTAGCGATGATCACCGGCGATAACCGGAAGACCGCGGAAGCGATCGCGCGGCAAGTGGGCATCGATACAGTCCTCGCTGAGGTGTTGCCAGAAGGCAAATCAGCCGAGATCAAGAAACTACAAGAGCGCGGCGAGGTGACCGCGATGGTCGGGGATGGAATCAATGATGCCCCCGCCTTGACCCAGGCGGATGTGGGGCTGGCAATTGGAACCGGTACGGATGTGGCAATGGAGTCTGCTCCAGTCACACTCATGAGCGGGGACCTGCGCGGGGTCGTTCGCGCCATTTCTCTTTCCAGAAAGACGGTCAGCACGATCAAACAGAATCTGTTCTGGGCATTCTTCTACAATGTCGTGCTCATTCCTGCTGCCATGCTGGGTTATCTCAACCCTATGCTGGCAGCCGGTGCCATGGCATTCAGCAGCGTGTTCGTAGTCTCGAATAGCTTGCGGTTACGCGGGCAGAAAATATCTTAGTGCAATCCTATGCCTCACAAAAAACACAACCAGTTTTGAAAAGGAGACTGACATGAAACACAAACTACTTACGCTAATTGTCCTTACCACTCTGCTGGGCTTACTGAGCGCCTGTGCTCCGCAGAAGGATGGCCCCGCCAAAGCTGAACTCCCGGTTGATAAAGGCTATGCGGAAGGGAATGAGATCTACTTTACACACACAGAAGCTTCCGATGCGAAATTGGCCGAGAAAATGGGAGCCGGAATGCAATCCCCTGTGCTCTATGTTCCCGCGCTGGCAGGTGTGACCGATCATGCTGTGGCAAATGTTTATGTGTTTACTAATGGCGTCAAGGGCGCCAGCATGTCTGGTTTGCAACCCTCCGTGTTCGATAACCCACCGGGCACCGAAGGCTATACCCCTCTGCGCCGAATCAATATGGTGACCTGGGTGGATGAGACTAAGGCCCGCGAATTGAAGACCGCCGCGGAAGTACAGGAGGCGGCCGACGCAGGTGAGCTGAAGATACAAGAGACCGAAGTGGTGATCAATGCACCCTTCATCGTTTGGGATGGCGGGCAGCGGTAATCGGCTAGCTTGAATAAACATGCTTGCATCAACAACAATGCTCCCGGCCGGCGGCTAAACCATACCGGCCGGGAGTAGAGAAAATCTGCTTTCTCAGGTGGAAACAATTTACTCAAGGTCTGCCACATTTGGAGTAGCGAACATGCAACAAATATAGCAAGGCCAAACGCGCCATTTCACTGATGAAGATAGAGCGGCCTTGTGCTATTGTAATTATGACATAACGGAGCGAAATACGATGGGTACCAATACGGAGCAAGCGGACTTTCTGCAGAAGATACGAATCAGCAAGGGTGGTTTGAAGGCGGGGCGCTTCCTCTTGAATTTACTGGAACTGCAGATCTCGATGGGGCTCGGGGCGCTTGTGTGTTATCTGGTGGTTCGTCTGATCTCTACCTCACCTAGTTACGCCACGAGCTACCGTCCGGGTACCCTCCTGTTTGCCTTGGGCGATATTTTCTTCCTGACTGTACCAGGGGTCGCATGGATGATCGTTCGCGGACATGGATGGCGGCACAGCGTAGAGCTCGCGATTGCGATGATCATGCCGGTAGCTTTGATCATCGTGCTCGGCCAATTGGCAGGATTTGCCTATCTGCTCTGGCTCCTAACAGCTGGCTACCCGGCAATGTCTTTGGGTATGCTCTTCTACATGCTTTGTCGCTACAACCGCTTCGTGGGATGGGAGAGACAAGTATGAATAAAATTATACAACTGACTTCTAATTCAATTAGCCTTGGCTTCTGGGATTTGTTGCTGTTCATCATAAGTATCCTCGCCTGGGTATGGGTAGTGAGCACCTGGAGACGTGGTACTCTATCCCGCGCTCTCAAATTCGTCACAGTCGCTGTTACCCTGCTTGCACTCGTACCGTTTTTGATGCTGGGGTTGGCATTCCTGGTAGCGGAGTCCAATGCACCTGCCGCCATCACAGCCCAACCTGTTCCCGGTTTGCAGGAAATAGTAATGAACCTAGGGTCCAGCGTTAACACGAAATTTAGGGAGTCAGAGCCCTCCTTCACCGCTGATGGGCGGACGATGTACTTTAACTGCAACGACGCTGATAT
>DASTFG010000128.1:0-7217 GCA_035708785.1 Anaerolineales bacterium | reverse complement strand
GACGGCGCGCCATCAGACTGTGTGGCGCTGCCTCTGCTCGGTTATGTGGATAAGGTCGATCTGGTCGTTTCAGGCATCAACCCTTTTTCCAATATTGGTCACGATGTTACATATTCCGGAACGGTCACGGCCGCGATGGAGGCGGTCATTGCGGGGGTACCAGGGATCGCCTTTTCGCTGGCATCACAGGATAACCCCTCGCCCAGCACACCCGCCGACTATGCTCCCGCAGCCCATATCGCCGGGTTGATCGCAAAGAAAGTCATCGAAAAGGGCTTGCCGGAAGGTGTGGTATTGAATGTCAACATTCCCTACCTGAGCATCGAGTCCATGAAGGGCTGGATGATCACCCGCCAGGGCCTGCGCGTCTATCGCGATGTGCTGGATCGCCGCGTGGACCCGCGCGGCACCCCCTATTACTGGATCGGCGGCGACGCGCCCACCGGCGTCAACGAGGAGGGCACGGATGTAGGCGCGATCGCCGCCGGATATATATCCATCACCCCTTTGCAGCTTGATCTCACGCATTACAAAGCTATGGAAATCTTGAAGAGTTGGAACTGGACGTAATCCCTCGCCCGGAGCGCAGCACAGACGAAGGGCAGATGTACAGGACAACTTGCATTCCAACTGTGCTCGAGCGGGGCTGTGCCAATCCCCCGTTCAATGTGAGGCACCCCAGGAGGGCTAGTGAACGTCACAAAATTTACACCACGACAGATGGATTCCCTGCGAAAGGTTTTTCGCCTGATGAACCGTTTCATGGTCTTCCTGTGGAGGATCGGGCTGGGCAAAGCAATCAACATCTGGCCCGCAGGGTTTGGCCGGATTATGGTCATCAGACATCGCGGGCGTAAGAGTGGCAGGGAATATCTTACGCCGGTCAACTACGCACTCGTGGACGGTGAAACCTATTGTACAGCCGGCTTTGGACCCGTTTCGGATTGGTACCGCAATCTGCTCGTGAATCCTCGAGTGGAATTATGGCTTCCTGAGGGAAGTCGGCCCGCATGTGCAGAAGACATTTCCGGTTCACCGCGCCGTCTTTTCCTGCTCCGCCAGGTGATCATTGCCTCGGGTTTCGCGGGCCCGCTGTTTGGGATTGACTCGAAAAAATTGACCGATCAGCAACTGGATGCCATTTCAAAAGACTACCGCCTTGTCCATTTCAGTGTTGCCGAACCATGACAGAAGAAACGATTAAGAATTACTGGGGACAGTTTCTTGCCAGCCTGCCGCCTGACTCCTCTTACCGTGCCAAAGCGTATGTCGCGGAAGCCTGGGGAGACAATCCGGCATTGGCGGATGAGCTTTGTGCGCTCATTGCACAGGGAACGAAAACAGCCACTTGCTCTGCGCTCTGGGAATGGGAGGCGAAAGGCGAGTCGATCCCGGAAGAAGGTTACATCACGATCGTCCTTGACGGACGCGGTGAGCCTCTTTGTATCGTCGAGACCGTCGAAATCTCCATTCGCAAGTACAATGAGGTGGATGCAGACTTTGCCCGCGCAGAAGGCGAAGGCGATCTATCTTTGGAGTACTGGCGCCAGGCGCACAGGAATTATTTCTCGCGCGTGCTTCGTAAAACAGGTAAAGAGTTTTCGGAAGATATGCCGCTGGTTTGTGAGCGGTTTCGTCTAATCTACAAGTAAAGGACAGCAATGCCATACCTCGCCTCAGACTCCCGCTACGACTCCATGACCTATGTCCGCACGGGCAGCAGCGGACTGAAGCTTCCGCAGATCTCGCTTGGCTGGTGGTACAACTTCGGCGGGCGCGACACCCTCGAGAACGGGCGCGCCATCGCACGCCGCGCCTTCGACCTCGGCATCACGCAGTTCGACCTCGCCAACAACTACGGTCCGCCGCCCGGCTCGGCCGAAGAAAACTTCGGCACGCTGTTCAAACAGGATTTTCATCCCTACCGGGACGAGCTTATCATCTCCACCAAGGCAGGCTACGACATGTGGCCGGGGCCGTACGGCGAATGGGGCTCGCGCAAATATCTGCTCGCCAGTCTGGATCAATCTCTGAAGCGCATGGGCCTTGATTACGTCGACATCTTCTACAGCCACCGCCCCGATCCCGAGACGCCGCTCGAAGAGACGATGGGCGCGCTCGACTCCGCCGTCAGGCAGGGCAAGGCTCTCTACGTAGGTATCTCGTCTTATAATCCGGATATGACCCGCCGCGCCGCGCAGATCCTGAACGAGATGGGGACGCCATGTCTGATCCACCAGCCGTCCTACAACATGTTCGACCGCTGGGTGGAGGATGGCCTGCTGGACGTCCTGCTCGAAGAGGGAATCGGCTGCATCGTGTTCTCGCCGCTCGCGCAGGGACAGCTGACCGACCGCTATTTGAAGGGAATCCCGTCCGGGGCGCGGGCCAGCAAGACCGAACGCGTCTGGCTGACACCTGACGATGTCAAGGCAAACCTGCCCAAAGTCCAGAAACTCAACGAACTTGCCCGGCAGCGCGGGCAGTCCCTGGCTCAGATGGCCATTGCCTGGGTCCTGCGCAAACCCGCCGTCACTTCCGCGTTGATCGGCGCAAGCAGCGTCAAGCAGCTCGAAGATAACCTCGCGGCCTTGAATAATCTGGAGTTCAGCGAGGAGGAATTGGATAAAATAGAATCGATCCTAAACGGTTAATGACGTTGCGAGCCGCAGGCGAACAATCTTCTCTTAATCAGTAAGAACCAGTCAACAGAGCTGATCCTTTTAATGGGAGATTGCTCACCTGCACTCCCCGGCACTTGCGCCCGGGGCAAGTGTGAAGCTGAACGCTTCACGTTCAGGTTCAAGTGTCGGTCGTGGCGCTCCTTCGACTTCGGACTTCGCCCTCCGCTCAGGATGTGCGCCACTCCCTCGCAATGAAAGGAAGGTTATTATGGGCTTCCTCAAAAATCTCTTCGGCGGCGTCACCGCCAAACCCGAAAAAAGATATTATGTCTTCCGGGTGAAATGCAACCGCTGCGGCGAGATCATCGAAGGCCGCGTGGATCTGGACAACGATCTCAGCCTCGAATACGAAGATGATCGCAATGTCTATTTTGGTCGCAAAGTTCTGATGGGCAGCGGGCGCTGCTTCCAGCAGATCCAAGTTGAGATGAAGTTCACTTCCTCACGTGAATTGATCGAGCAGCAGGCTCAGGGCGGTCAATTCACCAATCTCTAATCTCCAATTACCTTCTGGAGATTACTTCTTAGAGTCTTCCAACGATGGAAATGTAACGATGAGATATTCCTCCCCTCCCAACCAACAAGCCTATTATGAACAGGTATGGAACCTCGTTCGACAGATCCCGCCCGGCAAAGTCGCGACCTATGGGCAGGTAGCGTTGATGATCCCGCCTCCGGTGGGCGTCGACTTCGATACCTACAAAGCCTTCAGTCCCCGCTGGGTGGGCGGCGCGATGGCGGCCTGCCCGGATGACGTCCCGTGGCAGCGCGTCATCAATTCGCAGGGAAAGATCAGCATCCGCCCAGGTGCCGAGAGACAACGCCAATTGCTGGAGGAAGAAGATGTCGAGTTTGTAAAAGATAAAGTCGATTTGAAGAAGTATGGGTGGAAAGGTCCAAGCGAAGCAGACGAACCGAGACAGGAGACGTTGTTTTAGAGGGTCAGACATCGGCATTTTTGAAAAGGAGAAGTCGTATGCGCGAAGGAAATGGGTCAGATGGACTTCATTACTTGAAGCAGGGCATTTATGAGCGCCAAACTGAGTTGCACAATCTGGCAAAGATACTTTCTCAAAAAGCGGAAATCCTTGCCAAACAAGGAGCAGCCAGCCGGGTGATCACGATCGTTCTGGGCGCCATTGTCGCTACGCAAGGGGTAGCAGAAAAAATAGCAGGTGAAGGAAGCCCGGGCATTCTTCTTACCTATACGGTTATTGGCGTCCTGATCGCAGCGATCAGCGGTCTGGAGGCTGCTTTCAGAACCGAATCACGTTCGGCAGAATTGAAACTCTTAGCTGCTACCTGTCAATCAACGATTTGGCGTACAGATACGCAATGGCAGAAATCGATTGGAAGTGGAATATCTCCTGAGCCAGTGGTTGAGGCGCAAAAGCTTTTGGAGATGCAGGATCAAGTGCTAACGGAAATTCATACAAAGGCCGCCCAATTAGGTATTAATATCACCCAAGAAGTGCGTGAACTCTGGGGAGGAGAAATTCGGGCTGCAGCGTAGTGTTTCTTTCGGTCAGTACCTCTCGCGGGTATGACAGTCACAGAGACACGGAGAAGAAAAGTTCTGTGAGTCTATTGGCATGGCTCTATAGTTATTCCCACAAGCTAAATGAACGAAAATAACGTTTATGTGCTCCTCCACAGTCCTCTCGTTGGCGGATTGACGTGGACATTGGTGGCGGATCAGATTAGGCAAAGAGGCTTGGATGTGGTTGTCCCGCTCTTGCTTGATTGGCGCGATTCACCCGAACCCTTTTGGAAACAACATGCTGACTCGGTGGCGCAGGCGCTCGCGCAGATACCCAAAGTGAATTCTTTGACACTGATCGCCCACAGCGGCGCGGGACCTTTGCTCCCTGTCATCCGGCAATCAATTCCCAATCCGATGAATGCCTATGTATTTGTGGATGCTGGCATCCCGCGCGACGGGGCCACCAGGCTTGACTTGATGAGGTCAGAAGATCCTGCATGGGCGAAGCAGTTCGAGGAAGAGCTCAAGCGCGGTAAGCGATTCCCAGACTGGAGCGTTGACGACTTACGCGAGGTCATCCCGGATGAGTCCCTGCGCGAGCAGATGGTTTCAGAAATCCGCCCGCGCGGGTTAGCTTTCTTTATGGAGCCGATTCCCGTGTTCGACGGCTGGCCCGATGGGCCCTGCATTTACATTCGATTTAGCGCGCCCTATGAAAGATCCGCCCAGCAGGCACAGCAAGCAGGCTGGAGGATGTACGAATTAGAAGCAGGTCACTTTCATATGTTAGTTGAGCCAACGGCTGTGACGGAGATGATCGTCAAAGCAGTAAACAAACAGTTCTGAAGAAATGCCGTTCTCACCAGGAGACGAGATATGAGCGCGAAACAAGTCTCAAAGAAGAATCGATCCAGCCCTGAGAATAATCCGACCGTAAGCCGGCCGATCATACCTGCAGAATATGGGATCCCAAAGCACAATAAGGGATTGCTGCCCTGGTCCTATGTGAGCGAACAAATGTCGCAGGCAATGCATTACTGGATCTGCACGGTGACTCCGGCTGGCGGCCCTCATGTGACGCCGGTCGATGGCTTGTGGCTGGATAATAAGTTGTATTTTGGCGGCAGCCCCAAAACCCGGCGCAATCGTAACCTGGCGGCAAACTCGGCAGTGTCTGTCCATCTGAATAGCAGCACCGAGGTTGTCATCCTGCATGGGAATGCACACTTGGAGAAAGCCGATCATGCCCTGGCGGTTCAACTGGCAATAGCATCCAAAGAGAAGTATGACTATGCGCCCAAGCCTGAAGACTACGAAGCGTCTGGAGTGCATGTTTTTTGTCCTCGGGTGGTGATTGCCTGGAAACAGTTTCCCAAAGATGCCAACCGCTGGCAATTTCACACCGATGAATAAGATTAATCGATTTATAAAAGATAAAATTGATCTACAGAAATATGGGTAGAGATGTTTGGGCGAGGTAGATGAGCAGAGGCAAAATACATTATCAGTACTTCACGATTTGCTATGCTGGATTGCCAAATCCAGCATGTCTCTAGCAGATTTGGCAACACCGCATGATTTGCTAAACAAATCACGTTCGGCGCAAGTGTCTGCCGCAGCGTTTCGTGATCTACTAATTATTCTAGAAATAACTCTTGATAAGCGTGTATACTTTAGTTGAGGTAAATAAGTTCGCTGCAGTCGAAAGCAGAGTTTGGAGCAAATGAAAGGAGCTACGGCTATGGCATTTCTTTTGGGTCCCCCAAACATTGAGAAATTGAAAGCCAAGCATGATATGCAGGGCTTGATTAAGACACTGGACTATCAGAAGGATGCAGTCGTGCGCAAATCTGCGGCTGAAGCGTTGGGACAAGTTCGGTATGCACCGGCCGCACCACGTCTGGCTCTTGGAGTGCTCAAGGACGCTGACCCATTAGTTCGGGATGCAGCAATGGAGGCATTGGTACAGATTGGTGACGTGAGAGCCTTAGCAATGGTACTGGCGGGGCTCAAATTTGATAATGAAGAGACGCGTAAAAATGCGATCCGCGCGCTACGGCACATATCTGTGGAAGCCCTGACAGTTATGCTCAAGGATACTGACACGTTGATTAGTGATGCAGCGGAGGAGGCACTATTGCAGATTGGCGATACAAGGGCCATTACGGCGCTATTGGCGGCACATAAGGATAGCCAGTTCTGGGGACGAGAGGTCCTGCTGCGGAAGGTGGGGGCCGCTGCTGTAGAGCCATTGGCGGCGGCGCTTGAAGATTCGAACGTAAGTGCAATGGCTGCCGAGTTATTAGGGGAAATTGGTGATGCACGAGCCGTCGAGCCATTAGTGGCCGCACTCAAGCATGGTAACAAAGAGACGCGACGAAATGCCGCCACCGCGTTAGGGCTGATTAGGGACATCGAAGCTGTGGAACCTCTGGGAGTTGCCCTCAAGGATGGTGACGAGGAGGTTCGGATTAAGGTGGTTGATGCACTGGGGCAAATTGGCGACTCGCGAGCCGTGGAACCGCTGATAGTGGCCCTCAAGCACGGAACCTTGTGGGAACGTACGCAAGCGGCGGAGGCACTCGGGAGGATCAAAGATAAACGGGCTGCTGAGCCGCTAATAGCTGCATTCGGTGAATCTTTGCTGACCGCCTCACCCCCTGACTATTTTGAGGGTCAGCGGGTGAGGCAGTTCCAAGAGGAGGCCGCGGAGGCACTAAAGGCACTGCGTCACCCCCGTGCTGCCGAACTGAGAGCTGTGCTCAAGCATGAACGCCTACTAGATGAGTTTATATATGCATTGCGTTGTGGGGAAATTGTCTCTGCTGGAAAATTGGGAAAGCTTAGAGGCGAGACACGGATCGTGCGATTATTAGTGGAATGGCTCGAACTCGAAAGCGATATTGAAAGACGTGCCTCCTGGGGGAGGGCCAAAGAACGCGCGCAGGAACTGTTACAGAGTATGCTTGCCCATAACTTGGAAAAGATCTCATCGGAGGACCTACGCGCAGTCTCGCGTCTCACCGACGGAGAACGGTACGAGATCTCTA
>DASTFG010000127.1:0-3080 GCA_035708785.1 Anaerolineales bacterium | reverse complement strand
AGACGATCGGCGTATTCGCATCCCAGGTGGGCCGAGAATGGGGAGCGGAGTTTATTGCGGGGATCAACGCGGCTGCCGAAGCAAACAATGCAAACCTGGTGCATTTTATTGGGGGCAGGCTAAACCCGCTTAGAGAGCCGGGCCAAGCCAAACCATCCTATGGACTGTACGATCTTGCGAAACCCGATCAGCTCGATGGCCTGCTGCTGACTGCCGACATTGCTTACGGTACAAGCCCCGCTGATCTCAGAGAGTTTTCCAGCTTGTATAGGGATCTGCCGATTGTGACCCAATCCGTGGAGATCAAGGGCGCGTCCATGTTCATCCCCGATAACCGGGAGGGAATGCGCGCCGCGGTACGCCATCTGATCGAAACGCACGGATACAAGCGCATCGCGTTTATCCGCGGCATCGAGGGCCAGATAGACGCCGAGCAGCGCCTGCAGGCCTACCGGGATGAACTTCAGGCGTACGGCATCGGCTATGAAGACAATCTGGTGGTGAACGGCGACTATACGCTCGAAAGCGGCAGGGCCGCAGTCCATACGCTGCTGGACGAACGCGGTCTACGCTTCCAGGCGCTGGTCGCCGCGAATGACCGCATGGCATTCGGGGCGCTCGAAGCGCTGCAGGAACGCGGCGTTCGCGTCCCGGACGATGTGGCGGTTACCGGCTTCGACGATCTGCGCGAGGCCCAGGTAACCGGCGTGCCCCTGACAACTGTACGCCAATCGTTCTACACCGCAGGAAAACAGGCTTTTGAAGCCTTACTCAGACGCATCAACGGTGAAACGCTCCGGCCAGTCACGCTGACGCCAACCCAGTTGCTTGTCCGCTGGTCATGTGGTTGCCTGCCTGAGAATATCCGCCAGGCGGCCGTGGCGCCGCGTGAGGTGGCAAGGACGGGCAGGCTGGAAAATAAACGCGAAGCCGCCCTGCGAGCCTTGTTGAACTCGGCCGGTATCACAGAACAGGGCCCTCTACTGCCTCAGTTCAAGGAGGCTTTCGGCCGTGCCTGGGATGCCTTTCTCCTGACGTTGAACGAGAGGTCATCCAGCGACGATTTCCTGAAAACGGTCAATGCTGTGATCGAGCTCATGCAAAAAGACGGTCTCCCCACTTCAGTGTGGCATAACATGATTTCGACCATGCGCCGGTACGCGTTGGGTGGCATCACTAGCCATACCACCATGCTGAGAGCCGAGAACTTATTCCAGCAGGCGCGCTTGCTGGCAGGCGAACTCTCACAGCGCTCACAGGCCTATCGGAGGCTTGTCCTCGAACAGCAGGAAAGCGTCTTGCATGGCTTCAGTTTCTCGATGGCGCCTGCCATGAGCCTCGATGAAATTGGCAATGTCATTTCCGAACACTTTCCTGCTATGGGAATCGAGCGCTGGTACGTGATGTTCTACAGCGATGTGACCGCGCCGCAATCGATCTCGGCACCACCGCCTGAGGGCTATCGCCTGCTGCTTCAGTATGAGGGCTCGAAATTTGAGATCCCGCAGAGGCAGCCGTTCATTGGGACAGGACAGCTAGTGCCGCGCGGCAAAACGCCGGAGGATCATCGTTATACGGCCGTCGTCATGCCGCTTTCTCTGGCCCGCAATCGGTTCGGTTTCATGTGGGTCGAAATGGGCCCGCGCGACTGGGAGATCTATGTCCGGATTCGGAATCTGGTCAGCAGCGCGCTTTTGCGTACAATGCTTGTCCAGCAGCGCGAACAAGCCCAGCAGGAGGTGGAGCGCCTGCTTTCGGAAGCACGTGACCACACGATGGAACTGGCAATCGCCAAGGAGTTTGCGGAACGGACCGCGGCAGAGAATGCAAAACTATATTCTAGCGAACAGGCCCGGCGCCGGGCGGCGGAAGCGCTGGCAAAGTCATCCCGGCAGCTCTCTTCGTTGGCGACCGTGGCGGAGGTCCCCCAACAAATCATCGCGCAGCTATCCCAGGTGCTCCCCAGTGATCGCAGCGCACTGTTCCTGGAGGATGTAAATGGCGTCCCGCGCCTGCTCGCATCTCAGGGTTTGCCAGAAGATGCCCCGCGGGAGACACTGAAATACCACGTGCAAGACACAAATGTCTATCGCATCATTGTTCAGCAATCAGATCCGCTGGTGATCCCCGATGTGAGAAATATCCAGGGCTGGACTCAGCCTGAATGGCTGCCAGAGGACCGGTCGTGGGTTGGCATCCCGCTTTACTCCAAGAATAAAGTGACCGGCATGATTACCCTCAGCCGGAGCGCACCCGGCGCATTCAACCAGGATGAGGTTCTGCTTGCCACCACATTCGCAGTCCAGGCCGGGATCGCGCTCGAAAATGCCAGACTCTATGATGAAGTGACCCGCTTCAATCAAATGATGGAGCGCATGGTGGAGCAGCGGGTCGAGGAACTCAACAAGGCCTATGCGACACTCGAAAAACTCGATAAGAACAAGAGCGATTTTATTCAGGTAGCGGCGCATGAGCTCCGTACTCCGTTGACCGTCATTAAAGGCTACATGGGCATGATCAAAACAGATGCGGCGGTGCTTGGCAGGCCTCAACTCATGCAGGCAATTGAAGGGGTTCTGCAGGGAACCAACCGGCTGCATCAAATCGTCAACAGCATGCTGGATGTCGCCCGTCTCGAAAACCAAATCCTGGCTCCTCATCTCGAGCATGTATCGCTTGGCCCGATCCTGCGGCTGATTCAGAAAGACTACGCAGAGGATTTGCAGGCGCGCCGCATCAGCCTCAGCCTGGCTCCGGAGATCAACGCCTGTCCGCCCCTCATGGCCGACCCCCAGCTCCTGCAGAAGGCCCTGGATAATGTGATTATCAATGCGCTTAAATTCACACCGGATGGCGGCTCAATTTCCGTCAGTGCGCATCCTGTGGAAACAAACGGGCGCGCGGCCTATTGTGAGATCCGCATCCAGGATACGGGTATCGGCATTGATCCCACCAATCACCGGATCATTTTCGAAAAACTGTACCAGCTCGGCAAAGTGGAACTGCACTCTTCAGGCCGCACCACGTTCAAGGGCGGCGGGCCAGGCCTGGGTCTGGCCATCGCAGCAGGCATTGTCAAG
>DASTFG010000126.1:0-5329 GCA_035708785.1 Anaerolineales bacterium | reverse complement strand
TCATCGCCTTCGTGATCTTCCTGATTGTGCGCGCCATGAACCGTCTCAAGAGGGAAGAGCCTACAACACCGACCACCAAGGAATGTCCGTACTGCGCCTCGACGATTCCACTCAAAGCCGTGCGCTGCCCCAACTGCACATCACAACTGAAATGACAGGCTTCGATGAGCTCTCTGGTACTTTCCAGGGACCGGAGAACCCTTCGATGGATAAAGGGTAGTTCTGGATAATGCGGTAGAATTATCAAAGCAGTTCCCGCATAGCTTGAATGCCTCGCTTGCCGGTTCTGAGCTTCGAGTGCAAATCCAGACAGATGAACGTACGCACCTTTTGTCCAAAGAGCTGTGCGACGGGAGGTCTTGGGTTTGGAATTGCCGGTTGCCAGCCTTGAGGATGTTATGCAGGGCAAAATCCGGGAGATACAGGACCCGCAACGCCGGGGAAGCAAACGACAAAAGGATCTGGCCGATATCGCCCGCATTCTTGAGCAGTATCCTGCACTGCGTGTTCAAGTTCCGCCGGAGATTCGTGCCCGGTTGGTTGGCGATCATGACGGTTGACTATGATGTAAAGAGGAAGCTTCGCGGGTTGCCACGAAAGCCATGAGTTGCACGAGCTGTACCTCGCAACTCTGACAATCCCTATGTTGGGCGGGCTTTTACCCGCCCTTATTTTCTGCTATGGATTTCCTCGACAAACTCAATAAACAACAATACAACGCGGTGACAGCGGGCGACGGACCCGTCTTAGTGGTCGCCGGACCGGGGTCCGGAAAGACGCGCGTCCTGACTCAGCGGATCGCCTATCTGATCGCGGTCGAGGGAGTCCGCCCCTGGCAGATCCTGGCCGTGACGTTCACGAATAAAGCCGCAAAAGAGATGCAGACGCGCGTCAAAGCGCTTTTGCCGGACCAGGCCATCGAGGGGATCATGCTGGGCACATTCCACTCGATCTGCGCGCGCATCCTGCGCAGAGAGTCGGAGTATCTGCCGATCGGGTCGAACTTTGTCATCTTCGACACCGACGACCAGGAGCGGATCGTCAAGAAGGTGATCCGGGAGCTGAACATCAATGAGAAGCTGTACCGCCCCGCGAGCGTCCATGCCTCGATCTCGCGCGCCAAGAACGAGCTGATCGGTGCCGACGATTATCCAACGACTACATACCGGGACGAGATTGTGAAGCGCGTGTATGCTGAATATCAAAAGCGACTGATCGCCAGCAATGCAGTGGACTTCGATGATTTATTGTTATATACCGCGCGCCTGCTGGAGGATAACCCGACCGTGCGCGATAAGTACGCGCAGCGCTTCCGCCATGTGCTCGTTGACGAATTTCAGGATACCAACCTGGCGCAGTATGCACTCGTCAGGCAGCTCGCTTCTTTTCATAAGAATATCTTTTGTGTCGGGGACCCCGATCAATCGATATACGCATGGCGTGGTGCGGACTGGCGCAACGTGCAGCGCTTCGAGCAGGATTTCCCCGACGCTCAAATTGTCCTTCTCGAACAAAATTATCGTTCACACCAGAATATTCTCGATGCCGCCATGGGCGTCATCGACCGCGCCCGCAACCGCAGGCGCAAGCGGCTGTTCACGGAGCGCGGCGTGGGCGAAAAAATCTTTTTCTACGAAGCGCCGGATGACTACGCGGAGGCATCCTTTGTTGTGGATGCCATCGCGCAGCTAGTGGCCTCGCGCCAGTTCGAGCCGGGTGATTGCGCGGTGATGTATCGCACCAATGCACAGTCCCGTCTCATCGAGGAAGCCTTTCTGCAGGCACGCCTGCCTTACCGCCTAGTCGGCGCACAGCGGTTTTACGGCCGCCGCGAGGTCAAGGACATCATTGCATTCCTGCGCCTTGTGCATAACCCTGCGGATGAAGCCAGCCTCGACCGCGTCATCAATGTCCCGCCGCGCGGCATCGGCGATAAAACATTGATTACTCTGCACAATGTGGCTCGCCAGCACAGTACACAGCCCGGCTTTGTGCTCCTCGATCTGGCGCGCGGCTCCGACTCGCCTTACTGGCGTTTCTTCACGGGGCGCGCCTCGATTTCCCTGGCAGATTTCGGCGGGATGCTTGCCACTTGGCGCGCCGCGGCCCCTGTCTTAACAGTGCCTGAGCTGTTCGATCGCATCATCAACGACCTCAATTACAAAGAATATATCGACGACGAATCCGAGGAAGGTGCCGATCGCTGGGAAAATGTGGAGGAGTTGAAGCGGCTCGCGCTCGAGTACTCCACGCGCAGCCTCGACGAATTCCTTGAAAACGTGGCCCTTGTCTCCGATCAGGACACCATCGCAGAAGGAAACGTGCCCACGCTTCTCACCCTGCACGCTGCCAAAGGCCTCGAATTCGGTGCGGTCTTCATCATCGGCCTGGATGATGGCATCCTGCCGCACAGCCGTTCGTTCGATGAGCCCGAAGGTAGGGAGGAGGAGCGGCGTCTGTTCTCTGTAGGCATCACGCGCGCCAAGGACCGCCTGTACCTGATCCGCGCCATCCAGCGCGGCGGGCGCGGCGCGGCGGAAGAGACCTATCCCTCGCGCTTTCTGGACGATGTGCCCGCAGACCTGTTGATTGGCAGGACACGCACGGGCCGTTCCATCCGCGGCCGCGCGCCCGAGACCACCTGGGCAAGTTATTCCAGGGCGGGGGCTGCTTCCGTTGTGGAATCGAAATTCCGAGCCGGAACGCGAGTCCGTCATCAGGTCTGGGGCGAGGGGATCGTCCTCGACAGCCGCATCCAGGATGCCGACGAGATCGTGGATGTTGTCTTTGAAAGTGTGGGGATCAAAAGACTTTCCGCTTCGTTAGCGAACCTGACTGTTGTAAAATAAAGCCGGAGATAGAAACCATCCCCGGCTTTATTTTGGATTGCGCAAGCCGCCGCTCGTTCTTCCTGGCGCTAGGCCAGTCTTGGCAGCAGGTCAAAGAAAGTTCGTTGAATCCCGCAAAGTCTTTCGCCGGGAATGGCGAAAGTGCTCATATAAGGAGGAGGAACTATGCAATATGTCAACCTCGGCAAAACCGGAATGAAAGTCTCTCGACTGTGTCTGGGCATGATGAGTTACGGATCCAAGAAATGGCGCGACTGGGTATTGGAAGAAGACGAAGCCGGGCCATTCATCCAGCGCGCGCTGGAGGCAGGGATCAACTTCTTCGACACCGCGGATGTGTACTCAACGGGAGAAAGTGAGCGGGTCACGGGCAAACTCCTGAAGGAGTCCGGGATTAAGCGAGAGAATTTAATCGTCGCCACAAAAGTACACGGCCAGATGAGCCGTGACGTCAACGACCGCGGCCTCTCGCGCAAACACATCCTGGACTCGATCGACAGGTCACTGCAGCGCCTGGGGATGGATTATGTGGATCTGTACCAGATCCATCGCTGGGATTATCAAACGCCCATCGAGGAAACCATGGAGGCGCTGAACGATGTCGTCCGCGCCGGCAAGGCGCGCTACATTGGTGCCTCTTCGATGTTCGCATGGCAGTTCGCCAAAGCATTGCACGTTTCCGAAACGCGCGGCTGGGCGAAGTTCATCTCCATGCAGAATCACTACAACCTTGTGTATCGCGAAGAGGAGCGCGAGATGATTCCGCTCTGCATCGATCAAGGGATCGGTCTGATCCCGTGGAGTCCGATGGCGCGCGGTTTCTTTGCAGGGAACCGCAAGCGCGGCGGCGGGGGCGAAACCCCGCGCGCCAACAGCGATCCGTTTGCGAACGAACTCTACTTCCGTGAAGATGATTTCAGCGTTGCAGACTGCGTTGCCGATGTTGCGCAGGAACGCGGCTTAACAGGCTCTCAGATCGCGCTGGCATGGGTGTTGAGTAAGCCTTATGTGGCATCGCCGATCATTGGTGCCACCAAAATGGATCACCTGAACCAGGCCATTGCCGCGCTCGATATCAAACTCTCGGAAGAGGAAGTGAAACGGCTCGAAGAACCCTACAAGCCCCATCCGGTTCTGGGACACTCATGACCCTCGTCTTGAGAGTTTTATTTTGGTTCCGCAGAATCTATCAGTTCATCCTGCGCCCGATCAATCTGGGTGTACGGACCATGCTGATCCGGGATGGAAAGGTCCTGCTGGTCCGGCATGTGTATCAGGGTGGCTGGTTCATGCCGGGCGGCGGGATGAAGCGCAGGGAAACGATCGAACAGGCGGCCCGGCGCGAGTGCTTCGAGGAAGTCGGCGTAAAGCTGCACAAAATCGAACTGTTCGGGATCTTTTTCAATTACACGGAGTGGAAGAGCAACCATATCGCTCTCTTTTTATCGGAAGATTTCACAATCACGGACAAGAAAGACAGTGAGATCGCAGAAAAGAGGTTCTTTCCATTGGACGACCTGCCCGAATCGCTGGGGAAGGGTCATCGCCGCCGGCTGCAGGAATATCAGGCAGGGATGAGACAAGTCCAACCTGGAGTTTGGTAAGTCAACAGACAGGTTACATCGCGCGCAGTGTTGCATCTTTCACGCGGTAAAATTGGACTATGACCGAAACCCTCAAGATTTTCATCCCGATGGCGGGCTGGGGGACGCGCATGCGCCCTCATACCTGGAGCAAGCCGAAGCCTCTCGTCAGCGTGGCGGGAAAGACTTCGCTCGAGCATTTGCTGGATATGTTCAAGACGTTGCCCGAACCGGATCATGCGGAATATGTGTTTATTGTCGGCCCGTATCTCGGTGAAACTCAGGTGCCTCCATTTATTCAAGAAAATTATCCCAATCTCAAAGCACACTATGTAGTACAGCAGGAGATGAAGGGTCAATCCCACGCGCTCTGGCTGGCGCGCGAATACATGCACGGCCCGATGCTAGTCGTCTTCTCGGATACCCTGATGGAAACGGATTTCTCGTTTCTCGCGCAGGAAGAGGCGGATGTCGTTGCCTGGGTGATGCCTATGCCCGACCCGCGCCGGTTTGGCGTAGCCGAGGTCGGCGCGGACGGGTGGGTCAAGCGCTTCATCGAGAAGCCGCAAACTATGGAGAATAATCTGGTTGTCGTCGGCTGCTATTATTTCAAGAGCGCAGAGAAGTTGCTGGGCGCGATCGAGGAACAAATGCAGCGCGGCGTTATGATGAAAGGCGAATATTTCCTCACCGATACGATCACGGTCATGATCGAGCATGGAGCCAAGGTGCGTACGAACGAGATCAGCACGTGGATCGACACAGGCACCATCGAAGCTACGCTGGATACCAACAAAGTATTGCTCGACCAGGGAAGGGCCAACAAAACCATCAACGAAACACACAATGATGTAAAAATCATTGCACCCTCCTTTGTCCACCCATCGGCTGAGATCC
>DASTFG010000125.1:0-5565 GCA_035708785.1 Anaerolineales bacterium | reverse complement strand
GCCGAGCAAGCCGCCGTACGCAGCCACACGTGTGTTGCGGGTTAGCTCGTCCATGTGCAGTTCCAGGCCGGCCAGGAACATCAGCAGGAGGACGCCGATTTCACCGAACTCAGCGATCGTCTCCCCCAGGTGCGGATCGATGAAGGGCAGATGAATGATGTCGACAACAGACGGTCCCAAAAGGATGCCGACCAGGAGTTCTCCGAGTACCGAGGGCTGGCCGAGTCGAACGCTGAGATAGCCCGCCAGTTTTGCGGCGAGCAGGAAGATGGAAAGCAGAAGAGCAAGCTGGAGGAATGTAGTCATTGAACGAGGCTCTATAAAGTATAACCGCTTCCATGGCCCCGGCCATCAGCACTGATGCTGGCCGTGTCTAGAACGTATTGAATAAGATCATATATAGGACGCTGGCAATTGCACAGGTCATCAGCATCACGGGCAGGCCGCGTCGATTCCATAAATGTGAGGTGATCGGCGTGCGCGTCTTTTCGGAGAGGGTCGCGACGACAATATTGGCAGTCGAACCGATGATCGTCCCATTGCCGCCAAATCCCGCCCCGAAGGCAAGCGCCCACCAAAGTGGCCCCACGCTCATCCCGTTTTCACCCAGTCCCTGGATTACAGGAATAAATGCAATCGTGATCGGAACGTTGTCCACCACTGCGGAAAGCAGGGCCACGATCCATATGATACTGAGGCCGAACAGGACAGGCGGGATATGAGAGACTAGCTCAAGGGACCCTACGATCGCCTCCAAAACACCCGCAGATTCCAGGCCACCAACCATGACAAAGAGGGCGGCGAAGAAAACGAGAACGCTCCATTCTATCCTCTTGAGCACTTCATGGATATCGGGTTGCACCCATAGGAGGGCCGCAGCGGCCGCGCCCAGCGCCACGAACGATGGCGCGATATGCAGAATATGATGTGTAAAGAATAGAAGGACCGCTGCGCCAAGAACGATTAATATCCGTTGTGCGTTTTTCGGTTCATTCAGCGTTTCCTCCGGGTTGAGCTGCATGACCGCCTCGGCGTTGCGGGGCGTTTTGGAAAGCTCAGCCTGGAACAAATATTGCAGTAGAACCAGGGCCCCTACCCATACTACCACCACAATGGGCAGGGAATGAATCAAGAAGTCTACAAAGGATAAGCCGGACGCGGAACCGATCAGGACATTCGGCGGATCGCCCACGAGCGTTGCCACACCGCCCGTATTCGAAAGTAAGGCTTCGGCAACGAGATAGGGGAGAGCACTCACCCCAAGAATTTCGCTGATCAGAATTGTTACGGGCGCGATCAGGACAACGGTCGTGACGTTATCCAGGAGCATGGAAAGGATGGTGGTGATGCTCCCAAGCAGGATGAACAGACGAACAGGTTTGCCTTTCGAGGCGCGCGCTGCCAGCACTGCCAGATATTCGAAGAATCCCGTTGGCTCGAGCATGGCAACCAGGATCATCATGCCAAGTAAAAGACCCAGGGTATTGAAGTCAATGGCCTCCAGCGCCGCTTCCTCAGAATAAAAGTGCAGGAGTTTTCCCATACCGACCATAAGAACGCCGCCTGCAATGGCGACAATGGACCGATGGACTTTTTCCGAGAAGATTAACACCAGGCTGGCAATGAAGATCAGGCTCGAAAGGATGGCTGCAAGAATCATCGCTACTCCACCTCGGCCCAGGTGGAGAGCAGGGTCGTGCCAATATCCACGCGCGATGCCACCCCGACAAGGCTTTCCGTCTCGGTGGAGACCACAGGGATGTCATGCAGATTGTGCTGCAGCATCAACGCGTACGTGCGCAGCAGGCCGCTGTTCTCCGGTACGGTGATGGCCGGCTTCATCAACACTTTAATCGATTGATCGAGTACTTCTGCCGGGGGGCGTGTCGTCTCCACGGCGCCGAAATCGTGGACGAAATCCACATCGGCAATGAAGTTAACGAAGTCGGGGAGCTCCAGGGTGAGCATGTCGCGCAGCCCGACAACGCCAATAGGTTTTGTGTCCTGATCAAGGACCGGTAGGAGCCCAACATGATAATTCACAAACACTGCGGCGGCTTCACGGATGGTGGACGTCTCAGGGATCGAAACGACACTGCGCTTCATGCACTCGCTGATCTTCATGGGTTCTCCTCATCCTTGCGTTTGTCGCAAAGGATCGTTCATGGTTCCTTGGAAACTTTGACGCGTATCCCGTGTCTATAAATTTTCGACTGATTACTTGGATAAGCTATAAAGCTGTTCTCTCAATTCATTGATTGCTTTCTTGGCACCGGTCTCATCTTTGTAGAACCAGACATCCCACCCGTTTACCGGTGTATCTCCCATCAGGAGTTTCGCCACCCCGTGGATTGAGCCGGTCAGGCCGCTGCAGCGGATATGTCCATTGGATAGGACTTTCGCTCTGTGGCTGCCCCTTGCGAAGTAAAGGATCTGCCCGGGTCGAAGCAAGCCGTTCTCGACCAGCGCGCCAAACGGGATCCGGATCTGTTTCCGTTGGTCGACCGCGATCGCCTCCGGTTCTGCTGCCTGCACTGCGTCGATGCGTTTCTGCGCAATCCTGATATATTTCCTGTCCCGTTCGATTCCGATCCAGTTGCGCCCCAATCTTTTTGCCACTGCGCCGGTTGTGCCGCTCCCGAAAAACGGATCGAGCACCACGTCGCCCGGGTTCGACGAGGCCGTGGTGATGCGGTAGAGCAATGCTTCCGGCTTCTGCGTGGAATGCGCTTTCTTGCCGTTGACTTTCAAGCGTTGTTTACCCGTCACGATTGGAAGATGCCAGTCGGACCGCATTTGCAGGTCATCATTCAATGCTTTCATGGACTGGTGGTTGAATGTGTACTTCGCGCCCTTCTTCTTCTGCGCCCAGATCAGCGTCTCATGCGCGTTCGTAAATCTGACACCGCGAAAATTGGGCATCGGATTCGATTTGATGAACACGATGTCGTTCAAGAACCAAAACCCCAGATCCTGCATGATCGCGCCGACGCGATAGATATTATGATAGGTACCGATGACCCAGATCGTGCCGCTTTCTTTCAACACCCGCCGGCTTGCGGAGAGCCATTTGCGGGTGAATTCATCATACTCGGCAAAGCTCTCAAACTTATCCCAGCCATCGTTGACCGCATTTACTTTTGTCCTGTTGGGACGATACAGCTCGTTGCGTAATTGCAGATTGTACGGCGGGTCGGCAAAGATCAGATCGACCGAGTGCTCGGACAGGGACGCGAGGACCTCGATGCAATCGCCGCGGAGGATCTGATTGATGGGCAGGCTGGTCACATCACAGATTATACCTTTACCAATCAGATCTCCGCAGCGGCGATGCTTTCCAGGGCTTCCAGCCGGCTGATCTCGATCTCGGGTTAAAATGGGATTGCGCCTGCCCGGGGCATCGTCTTCCCGGCCGGATGAATCTTATGCTGGCTGTCAACGGTCGATTTCCTGCTTGCTTGAGGGGAATCCTGATATTCTTCTATTGTGTGATTCTCCTGCCGGCCATGCTTGGCTGCGGGGCTTTGAATGTGATCGCCCAGCCGGCTCCAACGCAAACACCGACCTCTTCCAGCACGCCATCTCCGACGCTTACCCTAACCCCACAACCGACGCTTACCGCTACCCCAACCAAAGCCCCTGTGGTATGCGGCGGGCCGCCTGCCATGTTTATCCTCCTGATCGGGAGCGACTCCCGCAGAGATAATTATTCTGCCGGCCTGGCGGACGCGATCCGCCTGGTGCGCGTAGATTTTATCGAACCGCGCGCTCTAGTCTTACCCTTCCCGCGTGACCTGTACGTCGAGATCCCGGGCATCGAAAGTGATGACGAAATCAGGCAGGGGAAGATCAATCAGGCTTACCTGTATGGCAACACGGCCTCCGACGATCGGGAGGGTCAGGGACCCGGCCTGCTGGCGTTGACGCTGCAGCATAACTTTGGCGCGTATGTCGATCACCACCTGGCGGTAAACCTGCAATCCCTGGTGCGGATCGTGGATGAGCTGGGTGGGATCGATATCGATCTGCCCTATGTGGTCGATGGGCGGGTGCCAGGCTCGAAAGATCCTAACCGGTACTTCCCGGCCGGAGAGCAGCATCTGAACGGTTACCGCACGATGCTCCTGGCGAGGATGCGGCCTCAGGGCGATCTGCAGCGCATCGAAGTGCAGAGCCTCATCCTGCAATCCCTCGCAGAAAAGCTGTTCAGCCTAGTAGGGCTCCGTGAATTTCCCGCATTAATTGAAACTTTTCGTGAATCTGTTCAGACCGATCTTGGGCCCGTGGAAATCGGTCAGCTGCTTTGCCTGGCGACGAAGCTCGATGTAGAGGAGATCGAATTTGTCAGCTTCCCTGAGGACCTGTTCAAGAGCGAACGGGTGCGCGACCCTGTGCTTGGCAATACCTCGGCCCTAACCGCAAACTTCGACTTAATGAAGATCTATGTACAGAGATTCATCCACGGTAACTGGCCCCAGCCTCATGAAACTCCCAGCGAGAGGATCGGTCCCTAGCCTTGTGAGCCGAGGTTGTATTCATTTCAGAGACAACCTACTGTAAGTTTTCCAGGCACCTCTTCGCGAGCGTCGCGGCGACGTCCATGCGGTATTCGGCGGAGGCCCATTCATCGGTCGCCTCGTGAAACGCATTGCGCGCGGCCGCCTCAAGGCCTTCAGACTCGGTGCCATCCATCGCGAGCATAGGACTCTTGCCATAGCCGCCCAGCGCGAGGCGTGTGCGGCCCGAATTCCATTGGGCGAGCGCGGCGCAGACGATGGGTTTGTCCGCGGGGGTGCGGGAGACATAATCGAACGCAAGCCTAACATTCAGGGGAACCGTCATGGATGTGATCAGCCCGCGGGGACGGAGAGGAAGGAACTCACCGATATTCGATGCTCGTGAATTGGTCTGCGCATTGTCGAGCATTGTCTGCTCGATTTTCGCGTCCAGCGCCAGCATCACTGTGGCGAATGTCGAGCGCCCATCGCAGGAGACGAGAGTCCCTGCGACGGTGGCTGCGTTGCGCAGGTTCAACGGCGCCTCCAGCTTCAACGCGGACTTCAACGCCCTGGGAGAATCCTCCGATTCCAGCAACTGCTGCAGTGTAACAGTCGCGCCGATCTCCAGCACGTTGCCCTGCCTGTTAATGGTATCCAGGCCAAGGGATTGCAGGTCCACCACTTCAACCGGATCAGATTGAGATTTGGAGAGAAGCGTTCCGCCACCAAGAGGGATTCTGTTGGGCTGTGTAAGAAGCATGAGGGCTTCATCTAGCGTCTTAGGCCGGTGATAGGATGTGATCATACGCCTCCGTGGAAGTATGGTTATTATACAGTTAAAAAATCGCCGCCATCTGTAGATGGCGGTAAGTAGTGCTGCTTATCCTGGCGATATGCTTGGCACGATCTCAGGTAAAAGAAATTCCTGTTCAAGTGCCTGTATGAGGGCATCGAACTCATAGCCATCATCGAAGTGCCCATGGAAATGCCAGACCGGTTGGATATAGGGAGAGCGCTGGCTGTAATTTGGATCATTGACCTGATAATATGGATTGCTGACAAAGTA
>DASTFG010000124.1:0-2971 GCA_035708785.1 Anaerolineales bacterium | reverse complement strand
GGAATGTAATCATGTCCATCGGCAGACCCACCTTTCAATGCCACAAAAAGATCGCCTCGTTGAACGGCGCGGCTGTCAATGGCAATTCCCGTAATCGGCACATCCGGAACATTCGCCATGCAAAAAGGCAGCGGCAGTTCGGCAAAGATGTGCTGGAGAGACTTTCGATTTGACATCATTAAATGCAAAGAGGGTTTTGACATTGTATCGCCAAAACCCTCCGGTGTGCAAAGTATTTATCTCAGGTTCTGACGAAGGCTTTCCAGCCTGCCTGCCACAGAATTATCCAGAACCTTATCGCCAACCCGGATCACGAGACCGCCTAGAATGGAGGGGTCAACACGGAAGGAAACTTCCTGCGCGCCTACCCGGGAGAGGATCTCCTTCTTGACAGTTTCCTCCTCTTCCTCCCTTAAGGGAAGGGCGGTCGTGACCTCTGCGGATTCTCCCTTGAAGTCTCCGTTTTGGAGAAGGACCACCTTGCCGGATTTCACACCGGAGAAGAATTCGTCGAGCAGGTCATGCTGTTTCTTATCATCCAAGGCTTCGCCGACCAGCTTGTTAGCGGCGGCCATAGCCAGCGCGGCGACCTGCCCGCGCAGGTCACCAAGGATGCGGTTCCGCTGGTTTTCGGCCTCGGTCATCCCGGTTTCACGTACCCTGGCAGCTTCGGCCTCAGCCGCCGCGATCACATCCCTCCCTGCGACGGCGGCCCGCTCGGTGGCTTCTCCGACAATCCTGCTCGCTTCGGCCTGCGCGTCGGCAATGATCTTGGCTGCTTCCTTCTCCGCGTCGGCGCGGGCTTCCGCAGCTACGCGTGCATCTTCAAGGCCCTGCGCAATCTTTTGCCTGCGCGCATCCATCATGTTCAGCATGGGCTTGTAGACCCAGGCATTCAGCGTCAGGAAAACGATGAAGATGGCCAGGATCTGAACAATGAGGAACCCGAGGTTAATTCCAAGTGCTTCCATCTGACGCTCCCGTTCTTTTACACAACTTTGAAGAGCATCAGGAACGAGATCACCAGGCAGTAGATCGCGATCGCTTCGGAGAACGCGATGCCCAGGATCATACTGCTGAGCAGGTTCCCGTACGTATCGGGATTGCGGGCCATGCCATTCAGCGCGCCGTGGGCACTCAGCCCTACGCCAATGCCTGCTCCTGCTGCCCCCAGCATCGCCAGGCCGGCGCCAATATATCGACCAGCTTCTAAAATGCTTCCTTCCATGTTTAAAGCCTCCTTAGGTTTATCCTAATAGTTTCCTGTAGAAAATCACTTCGCGCACCGGCCTGGACTCTTCAGCTCACACAGGGCGCGGAATTCCTAATGTTGTGCGTGCTCTTCGCCGTGTCCGTGTGTCGCCATGACCATGAAGACCATGGTCAGGATGCCAAACACGAATGCCTGGATGACACCGACGAATAATTCGAACATGAAAATCATAGCAGGTACGATGCTGAACCTGCCCAACAGGGCACCTACCACAGAGACCAGCACGATCCCTGCAAACATATTCCCGAAAAGACGGAAGGCAAACGAGAGCACCCTGGAAAGCTCCGAGACCAGCTCGAGCAGACCCATGAACATATCGATCACGCCAAAGACCGGCTTCTTGAAGACATTGCCAAAGTTGAAGAATTTCTTGAGGTATCCGAAACCCAGCGCCCGAAAACCGACCACCTGGACAGCCAGCACGGCAACCAGCGCCAGCGCGACCGTGAAGTTCAAATCCACGGAAATGCCGCGGAAGAAGGGAGCAAGGATATACTCGCCCTCATCATGCGTGAAGAGCCACCAGTTCCCAAACAATGGTTCAATGTGATGGCCACTCTCTCCATGTGACTCATGTAAGACACCAATGGACTCAAAGCCTGGGATCAGCTTCAGGAGGTTCGCAAGCAATACATAGATCATGATGGTCGCGAACCAGGGGAATATCGTCCGGACCCATTTACCCGCCGCGCCCTCGGTCATGTTGTAAAGGATCTCGAGAATAGATTCCATCAGATTACCGATGCCGCTTGGGACGAGATCCGTCTGGGTGCTTTGTGTGAGCGAGCGATTGGTGAAGTAGGCGAGCAGTGGGATCACGATGAGAACAGTGACAGCCAGGGTCGGAAGCGTGTTCACCAGGTAAAAATCCCCAATAACAGGCAGACTGAATAGCGGTTCATCGATCAGCTTTTCGGGTGCAGCTGTGATCTCAGGCTGAACGGGCACGAATATCCCACCCAAGATAAAGCCCACAATCATCAGCCCCAGCAAGACCCACCGGCGCCAGGGTCTACGTTTTTCTTGTTCCAAGATCCGCCTCCTGCGATGAAGTATCCATTGCTTCTTTTTCTGCCTGCTCTCTCAGCCGAGCGAGCGTCCTGCGCGCCACTACCAGCATGATGATGACCGAGACCGGGATTCCGGCAATCAACAGAGCCAGCGTGAAAACCGGTCTTGTCCCGAATAAATTATCGAGCCACAATCCGCCAAACACAGAAGCCAGGATGATGATCAGGGTCAGGCATCCCACCTGCCCGACCATCACGATCAGGAGCGTATTAAGGATGCTTTTGCCTTTTTTTTCCGATTGTGCCATATTGCACGATTATACCTGATAAGCCAAAATTATGTCAATTCAGATAACAAATGTCGCTTCGGATGCGCTCCATTCGGGTTGCGGCAGCCGGTCACTGCTTCCATGACCGAGACGGGGAGCTGCCTCCCTGCCTCGCGCGCCACGCTCAGTGCGTCCGCTTGCCGCTGGCGAATTCTCAATCAGAACAGATTCAAAGCTGCAGCGTCCGACCAGTTGAACCAGGGAGCAAACAATGTACCGATCAGGATGACTCCAAAAGCGAGCACGACGAGAGCAATTGCGTATGGGCGAGTCAGCGGGACGGGATGGCTTTCCTCATCCTGGTCCGGCATGCGGTAGAGATACACATATTTCAACACGTTCAAGTAGTAATATACGCC
>DASTFG010000123.1:0-16458 GCA_035708785.1 Anaerolineales bacterium | reverse complement strand
TGGTGGACAAGAACGGATTGCAGCCCACCAAGGTTGGCCTCATGCCCCCGCACCTGGTGGCTCTTCAGCAGACCAATATCAACGTGCAGTCCCTGGTTGTGGAGGCGGCGCTGACGCGCAAACGTGAACACATCTATCACGCTGCCATGCTCGACCCGCACACCGCGGCCGAATTAAGCCTCGACGAGATCTGGTCGCTGGTGGATGAGCTGCTCGCAGCGCACGGCGACATGCTCCCGGAATTTCATTAAATAATTCCAATAAGGAACTATCTCAAAACCCTTTGAGAGCATATAATCTCCGTGCTGACAAAGGATAGCCGATGAAAAAGAAAAAGAAAGCCTTACCAACCATTTGGGAAATCCCAGACGAATTATGGAAGCGCATGGCACCTCTCATTCTGGAAATGGATCCACCCAAGGAGACGGGGCGACCGCGTGCCAACCCGCGCAATGTGATGGATGCCATCACACCGCACCTGCGGTGGGTGCAGGTGTTTTTCGGATCCGCACGGGTTGTCAATGGAATCATATTCCACGGGTCTATGGTGATGACTCCACCATTCATCGCACCTTTCAACACTGGGTGGAAATTGATTTGTTTCCACGCTTGTGGGCATTGCTGGTGGAAGAGTGCGAGGAATTTGGGCTGGTAGATTGGGAATGGCAAGCCGCCGATAGTGCGATGGGCAAAGCGCGTCTGGGCGGCGATGAAACAGGTCCAAATCCGACCGATCGCGCCAAAAATGGCTCGAAAAAGAGCATTTTGACCGATCGCCACGGTGGACCGCTTGCGATTGTGGTCGCGGGCGCCAATGTCGTCGATGCGAAATTGCTGGATCAAACGATTGAAGCCATTGTGGTGGAGCGACCTAAGCCGACGAAAAAGAAACCACAGCATTTGTGCCTGGATAAAGGCTATGACAATCCCACCGGAGAAGCCGCGGTGGAGAAACATCAGTACACCGGGCATATTCGCCGGATTGGTGAAGAGCAGCTGCGCCGGGGTAAAAAAAGTATCCGGCTCGCCGCTGGGTCGTGGAAAGAACGTTAGCATGGTTATCCAAGTGTCGCGGTCTTTTGATCCGTTACGAGAAGAAAGCGAAAAACTATCTGGCACTCCTGCAAATCGCTTGCGCTTTGCTTTGGTATCGCCGTTTAGCTCACGCTACCTTTTGAGATAATTTCTAAGTGTCGCTAAGCTGTCCCTAAAGGACCGATAAGGACATACCGCAAACCTGCAAACAGGGGCAGATCCAGCCGGCTGCTTCCATAGGGACTTAACATGCCCGGAGGCAGCAGATAGCTGGCTTTGCAGAACATCCAATTCCTTAAGACGCTTTCTGTGACTCCCAACGGCTGCAGCACTTCATGAGCTGCCCGGAAAAGAAGTTCTTTATATTTAACCGTATCAATTAAGGCATCGCGAAATGGTGCCGGCAAACCCCATGCCTGCACACCTTCTTTGGTCCTGGTGTAAATAAACTGCACTCTTTGTCCCATCCGGACATTCTTTCCAACGGCCTGCAACTGCTTGGCCGCGCGCGCCACAGGAGAGAGAACGCGATACCCGTTGAGCTCCCGGCTCAGGGTTTGAGTTACCAGTAATTCACCCACGGGAACTTTTCGATGGCTCAGGGCAAGCATTGTTTCCTGCAGCATGCTCAAAACTTCAGGCAGGAGCTTCGTAAGCCGGCCCGGGTCTTTTTCCTTTGCCAGGATTTGCAGGATCTCTAACTGGGCATTGGCAACAAATAACGGCGTATCATCCCGGCGGGATGCCAGCCCGCGTATTTTGTATCCTCCGTCGGATTGGAGGCCGAAGAAACGATTGGGGACGGAGAGATGCGGGTTCTGCCTGGAAGAGACGAAAGCCATCCAGGAATACACTTCCTCCACTTCGATCGGTAATTTTGTCTCCTCTCTGATTTCCTTCAGAAGAGGCTGAAAGTCCTCTTCCTTTATGGCACCTGGCTTGCAGATGAACAGGCTATCCACATAAGCATGGACGACTGTAAAGCCATGATCCTCGGCGATCTCCTTTGCCTTTAACAGCATCTTTCTGCTAATGAACGACACTACCTCGTGCGAATTGATCCTTCCGAACGTGGAGTTGGCAAAACCCAACCTGCCATACGCCACCACACACAGCCATTTGAGGGCGTTGGCATATGCCTTGTAACGCGAATATAGCGGATCACTTTTATCCATCCCTTTCAAACGTTTTTTGATCTTTACCCGTTTTTCCACCATTCGTCGCAAGGCGGCGGGGACAAGCCCTTCCCCTGAGCTGAGCCTGACCCCCATTTCCGGGATAGAAAGGGCATCCTCTTCTTCCACGCCGACAGTCTCAGGGGAGATGTTGAATTCCACGATGATGGAGGGATACATGGACATAAAGTCGATGATGGCAACATGAGGGAAAACACCTGACAGGGGCTCGAAGACCAGCCCGCCGCGGTCAGAGACAACCAGCTCATTGTACGTCTTTGGCACTTCCCCTTTTTGCTGTTGATAAGGAACCAGGACACCGCGTTTCAGGGCGGTCAGGGTTTGCATGGCGGCGATCCCCGCGCCGGGTGATCTGCGCGCAATCTCCTGCACCGGCAGGCCTGTGACGCGCGCCTGCTCGATCGCGCCGGTCAGGCCGTAATCTCCAAAGGTCATGCAATTCCGATCATCGATATGCCAGCGGCCAAAGAGATGGACCTGCTCGCCCCGGAAATGAGAGCGACCATAATTATGGAAGCTGATTTCCTTCTTTCTTCGAATCGACTGCGCAGGATCGCGGTTGGGGTTGAAGGGGATACCGGTTTGTTTGGCTACTTCTTCCAGATAAGAAA
The DNA here is from genome assembly GCA_035708785.1 of Anaerolineales bacterium. GTDB lineage: Bacteria > Chloroflexota > Anaerolineae > Anaerolineales > Villigracilaceae > Defluviilinea. The sequence goes on along the minus strand of DASTFG010000123.1, from coordinate 13,616 downwards.
ATAGCCATGTATCGCCATAGCCGGTGAGAATGACATCAGGGTCCTGCTGCCTCAGGACCGCGTTCAGGCAGGAAAGAACTTTGCGCGGATCATTTAGCGGCAAGCAATACCTGAAACGGTCGAAGTGAATCGACAGGGATTTTGGCTCGGCATGGGAGAGATTGGTATCAGGTCTGATTTGCAGGATGCGCAGATCGGGTAGCTCTGGGTCGAGCTCCCAGGGGGTATCCAGCGGCGCGATGTTTGCAAGCTTCCAACCCTGTTCGATTTCCACCTTGCAGCGAGCCGCGGGAAAGACTCCATACCGGGCGGCGTAACGCAAAATGAGCGGGATGTCCACATCATAATAAAGCAGATCGGGGAAGCACCGGTTGACTTCCCGAAACAATCCATCGAACATAGAGGGATTGTGCACACTGACCTCAAGTACATCTTTCATGCCTTCATGAAGGTCTCTGCGCTCCGTGCGATAGAGCCGTACAGGCCTCTCCTTTAGAAACCTCCACAACTGGCGCAGGCGGTGAAAGGGGCCTCCGGCATAGAAACTGATCGCGAATGGCTGGGTGAGACAATGCGGCTTATGATCTTCTCCTATGATCCAGAGGACAATCCCCTCGCTTTGCGCATACAGGTCGAACAGCCAGCCTGTATATTCTTTCATTGGCTCGCTTCTCCTTCCAGAGGAGGTAATAGTGGTTTGATTTTCTTCTCTATTTCCTGGATCAATGCATAGAGTTCGCTAAGGACATGACTGTTTCTCTTGTGCTCCTCCAGGAGGATCACAAAAGGCATGATTTCTATCGGGAGCAAACTGTTTGCATTGCCGATCGCGGCCCGGTGCTGCAGGATGGCCTCGAAGAACTTATCCAGGATAAGCTGGTCGCTGCGGCGAAGCACCTCATAGAAGGGCTTCAGTTCCGCGATCTGGTCGAAGACAATTTGGGTTGTGGAGGGAAGAGTACGGCCCATATGCTAAAGCAGTACAGGTTGTCTGGCTGGTTCGGGTTCCGCCTCAAGAGTAAGCGTTCTATCCGCAATGGAGCACAGGGCCGGTAAAAACTTCTCATACTCCTCTGTCTGCCTATCCTGTGTTATTACGACAACCGGGCGATAGACAGACAGCCGCTTGAGCTCACGGCAGCACTCCCTTAATTTATATAAACGGACACGCAAAGGGATATCCGGGTCGTAAAAGGTATCCAGGAAATCCAGCACAAGAACAGGCTCGCCCGTGGAAGGAAGATTCGCCAGGGCATCGAACAGGCGGTAGCAGGTGGAGGCGCGGGCCGTATACAGACGGTCGAGCACCTGCCTGACGTGCCGGGTCCTTTTGCGGAGGAGATGTGTCAACGCAAAGGCAGGGAGCCATTCGCTGGCAGCGACGACAAAAAGTGGACCGTGCAGGATTTGGGCAGCGATCAATTCGGTGAGGCCTTCGCGTACTTTGCCCGCCGTCAACAGCAGAGTCAGGCCGCGCGAGCGAATCAAATCCGTGGATAATTTTGTTTGTGTGTTCATGCCAGCAAAATAGCCGGTATCGGGGAAAATAAAAAGTCCCCGCCGGGTAGGAAACGGGGATCCTTTGGGGATACCCAACGGGGTACACAGATTTAGGAGAAAATGGAAGTCACTTCCTATATTTGGGCTTCTCCCACTCGGAGAAATCCCATTCTTCCAGAAGCATGCGCAACTGAGAGCGGGTGGTGACACCGAATTTCATCATGGCTCGCTGTAAGCGGACTTTGACCGTTTCAGGTGAGATATTCAGATGCCTGCCGATCTCCCGGTTTGTATATCCCAGGCATGCCAGTGCCGCCACATCCTGCTCCCGCGCGGTAAGGGAATTCCACCTGTTCCAGAGCTTGTCCTTGGAGACATATTGATTGAGGCCGGCGGCCAGGATATCGGGGAGTAATTCATCTTCAGGACGGCCTTCGTGCTTGGCAAGGGTTGCAAGCGTAACTTGCAGCGATTCGCTGATTTCGTAGGTACGAGAGCCGGATTTCGGACGCAAGCCTATCAGGTTCAACAATCGTTGCCAGATAGACATGCTGAGAATTATATTAGAACAGATGTTCTTAAGTCAATGGGAAGGCTGATCTTCTTCCGCCCTCTACGAGCATAGACATCGAATTGGTTAGTTGCTATACGAAAAGATATGTGGCAGATCTTTATCTTGGAAAAATACGTGCCTCGGGCAGCTGGGATCAATTTCAACAATACTTCCTAAAATTCATGTATAATTAAGGAAATCCGCAAGGATCCAAAATTTACTATTTCCGCCGCCTGTGCGGCCTGGCTCGTACAAACTCTGGATATTTGAGCACGAACCTCCCCCGGTTTCGGGAGTTACTTTGTGAAGTCGAATTAGGATTAACTTGAAGAATTACCTGACTTCGCCCCCATAACCTTAGTGCCGGACGTGACCTGAGACTCGGTCGCGCCGTTTGACCTTATCACCTGGACGCTTCTCACGCGCCCTTGGGTCTAAATCAACTTACCCAGACGTTTCCACCCCGCTGATGTGGGATCTTCGACAGCCGAGGCCGCTTCGGATGGCGCTTCGGCTGTGTGTGTTTAACGCTAACCATGCGCCCTGAGCGGAAAACGGAGCACTTTTTGCTAAGTTTGTCGTCGAAGGGCAAGCGTATCGGCAAGGTGCGTTTCGCTCAACGCGAAATGAACTTATGAAAAAAATTACTGCCATCGAAGCACAAAAGAAGAATCCCGGCCGGGTGAACGTGTACCTCGACGGGGAATTCGCCTTTGGGCTGGCACGCGTGGTCGCCGCGTGGCTGAAAGTCGGGCAGGAACTCAGCGAAGAGAAAATCGAGCGGCTGCAGCTTGAAGACGCGCGTGAACGGGCGTTTCAGCAGGCCATGCTCTTCTTGAGCTACCGCGCCCGCTCCGAGTCCGAAATCCGGCAGAATCTGCGCAAACACGAAATCCCCGAGCCAGTGATCGAGCACACGCTCGAACGGCTGCGGCAGGATGGGCTGGCCGACGATAAGCAATTTGCACGCGCCTGGGTGGAAAACCGGACGACGTTCCGCCCGCGCAGCCGCCGGATGATGACAATGGAGCTTCGCCAGAAGGGCCTCGATGAGGAGGCCGTAAAGTCGGCGGTCGAGGATGTGGATGATGAGGTCCTCGCCTATGAAGCCGCCCAAAAGAGGGCGAACCGCTTCAAGGACCTGGAATGGAATGAGTTCCGCAAGAAGCTGAGTGATTTCCTCGCCCGCCGCGGTTTTTCCTACTCGATCGTTGCGCCGGTTGTGACACGCATCTGGAACGAGGCGCACGCGGATGAACATTACTATGAAGAAGAGGATTGAACATGAACATCTTTGATTTTGTTATAGGTTTGGTTTTTTTAATAGTGGGCGGCGCACTTGGCTATTTCTTTCACCGCTATCAGGCTGAGGTCGCCCGCCGGAACCAGCAGGAGAAGGCCGATAGTATTCTGAAAGGGGCAAACGAGCAGGCTCGCCTGATCGAAAGCCAGGCGCGCGAGAACGCGGTCAAGATCATTCAGGTCGCCGAAGCCGAGATCAAAGAGCGCCGCATCGAGCTCAACAAGGAGGCCGAGCGGCTTGACAGGCGCCGCTCCGAGCTCGACAACCGCGCGGACCGGCTCGAGCAGCGTGAGCAGACCCTAAACAAACGCCAGTCACAGATCGACCGGCGCGGCAATGAGATCGATAAACTGTACGAAGAGGAGATGAAGAAACTCGAACAAATCGCCCAAATGACCCAGGAGGATGCGCGCAAGGATCTGTTTGCAGCCGTTGAAAAGGAAGCACGCGGCGACATGGCACGCATCATCCGCCAGATCGAGGCCGAAGCGCGGGAACAGGGCGAAAAACGTGCTCGCAAATTGATCGCGGATGCCATCCAGCGAGTTGCCTCCGAGCACGTGGCAGAAGTAACCCGGGCCGTGGTACCCCTGCCCAACGAAGAAATGAAGGGCCGCATCGTGGGCCGCAATGGGCGCAACATCAAAGCTTTCGAGCAGGCCGCAGGCGTGGACGTGATCGTCGACGACACACCGGACTGGGTCACGATCTCCTGTTTCGATTCGGTCCGCCGGGAGGTGGGTCGCCGCGCCCTCAACCGCCTGATCCTGGACGGGCGCATCCATCCGGCCCATATCGAGAAAATCGTGGAGGAGGAAACCCGGGCGGTTGAAAAGATCATCAATGAGGCAGGCGAACAGGCTGCGTATGATGCCAATATCACCGGGCTGCATCCTGAAGTGCTGCGCATGATGGGCCGACTCAAATTCCGGACATCTTACGGGCAGAACCAGCTGGCCCACGCGGTGGAAGTTTCCAAACTGGCCGGCATCCTGGCGGCTGAGATCGGTGCAAACGTGGAACTCGCCAAGCAGGGAGGATTTCTCCACGATATCGGCAAGGCAATGGATCACAACCAGGATGGCACGCACGCCAAGCTGGGCGCGGAGTTCTGCCGGCGCTATGGCGTCAATTCCGTTGTTGTCAATGCCATCGAATCCCACCACCATGAAGTGGACCAGCTCACCGTCGAAGCGGTTATCGCGGAAGCAGCAGATGCCATCTCGGGCGCGCGTCCCGGTGCTCGGCGCGAGGATCTAGAGGCGTATATCAAGCGCATCCGCACGCTCGAAGAGATGTCTATGTCGTTTGAGGGCGTGCAGGAGGCTTTTGCCATCCAGGCAGGGCGGGAAGTCCGCATCATTGTCAGGCCGGACACGATCGACGACCTGGCCTCTGCGAGACTGGCTCGCGATGTTGCCAAGAAAATCGAAGAGACCATGCAATACCCGGGACAAATCCGCGTGACGGTCATCCGTGAAACCCGGGCAACCGAAATCGCAAAGTAGTCTATCCAGGGACGGCTGAAACAGCCGTCCTTTTCATTTTCAGATCCAAGATAAATCACTTAATATAGCGCAGCCATGCGGTCGATACGGCTTTAGCATCATTCCATAAAAGAACTGGAGCAGCCTTTTCTACTCGTATCCCGTTGACACGCGCTCACACGATTTCGTCGTACTTCACGAAAGTTGAAAGAATGCCCGAAAACAGGAGTACGGGGCGTATCCCTGTTTTCGGGCATTCTCCCACTTGTTTTGTGATCTATTGAATTTTTTAAGATAAGCGTTGGTTGACATAGGAATTCATATATGAAATAATGTAAACGGTTACAGTAACCGTTTACATTAAGCCTTATGACTCGCCGATCCTCCTCCGTGACTATCCGTGATGTGGCAAAACAAGCCGGTGTTTCGGTTGCCACAGTGAGCCGGTATATCAACAGAAATGCACCTGTTTCCCCAGAAGTCGCAGAGAGACTTGATAAAGTGATGGCCGAGCTGAAGTACATACCACACGCAGCCGCGCGGCATCTGGCAAGCCGTAAGACACGTGTGGTTGGTCTTCTGTTGACCAATATGCATAATGACTTCTTCGCTCCGCTGTTGAATGGAACCGAGCAAATCGTACGCAAACATGGCTATAACCTGCTGGTCGCGACATATCACTCCGACAGCCGCGACTCTGTCCCTCCCCCTCTTGGTCCTCATAACACCGATGGATTGCTCGTCTTCGCCGATAGCCTGACTGATGAGGATCTAGCGAAGTTGCATGAGCTTAGATTTCCTATCGTCCTCATTCACCGGACGCCACCAGCCTCTCTGCCCCTTCCCAGTGTCACCGTGGAAAACAAATCTGCCAGCCATAAATTGGTTGAACACTTGATCGTCCAGCACGGCAAGAAACGCATTCTCTTCCTGCGCGGACCTATCCATCAGGAAGATTCTTATTGGCGCGAGACAGGCTACCGATCTGCATTGGAAGCGCATGGCATACCATTCGATGAAGACCTTGTTCTGATTGGTGAATTCGAGCGCGATGTTGCCTACCAAGCCTTGAATCGATTCCTTGGCAATGGAAGGCAAGTCGCGTTTGATGCTGTATTCGCCGGAGATGACGACGCCGCGATCGGGGTAATCAACGCACTGACTGACAACGGTTACCGTGTCCCTGACGATATAGCCGTGGTCGGCTTTGATGATCTGCGGCTTTCAGCATTCTTGAGCCCGCCTCTAACCACGGTTCACGCGCCGACGGAGGCTGTTGGGCAGATTGCAGCAGAAAGACTGTTTGGATTGTTGAAAAATGAAATCTCGAATGGGATCACATTGCTGCCTACCGAGATCATTATCCGACGCTCGTGCGGGTGCCAAGCGTGAGCATACATGTTATGCAAAGGAGGTGAGACTTCGCAATAAATACGTTCTTACTCGCAACCGATATCCCTAATCCAAGTCCTAAGTAAGAGGAGAAAACTCACCATGAAGAAACTTATGTACGTTTGGTCCCTGTTGATCATCGCCTCCATCGTGCTTGCAGCATGTGGCGCTCCGGCGGCAACACAAGCTCCGGCGGCAACGGATGCCCCCCCGGCGACCGATGCCCCTGCGGCAACAGATGCCCCAACCACAGAACCTGAAACCGGCGAAATTCCGCGCGGGGGAACAGTTGTAGTGAGCGAAGGGCGTCAGGATATCTGGCCTAAGAACTTCAATCCTTTCTCACCCGACCCGATCGGTGGTGTCCTGCGCCTGATGTACGAACCGCTGGTGCTGTTCAATCCGGTTGAGGGTGGTAAGCCCACCTTCTGGCTGGCGACTGATATGGCATACAGCGAAGACCTCATGTCAGTGACCTACAACCTGCGGGAAGGCGTAAAATGGTCAGATGGCGAGGACTTCAACGCAGATGATGTGGTTTTCACGATTGACATGATCCTGAAGAATCCGGGAGTCGACCGCCTTGGTCTCGCCGCATTCACGGAGAGTGTCGAGAAGGTCGACGATTTCACTGTGAAGGTCAACCTGTCGGAAGTCTATACCCAGGCTGCGAACATCATCGGGACCCAGTGGATTGTGCCCGAGCATATCTGGAAAGATATTGAAGATCCGGTTTCCTTCACCAATGAGACACCTGTTGCTACCGGACCTTTCACCGAAGTTACCAATTTCGACCCTTCCGTATATGACCTTTGCCGCAACGAATTTTATTGGGGCGTTGGCGAGGATGGAGCCCAGCTTCCTTATGTTGATTGCCTGAAATATCCGATCTACAAGGGTAACGATCCGGCAAACTTGGCTCTTGTAAACGGGGAACTGGACTGGGTCGGGAACTTTGTTCCTGACATCGAGAATGTCTATGTGGCAAAGGATCCGGAAAACTTCGGGTACTATTTCTGGCCGGGTGGTGGCACCGTACAGCTCTACTTCAACACCACCAAAGCCCCCTTCGACGACGTAGAATTCCGCAAGGCAGTCAGCCAGGCAATTGATTACGAAAACGTAGTCAACACCGGCATGTACGGCTACACCATCCCTGCCAACCCAACCGGCATCGGTCCCAAGCATGAATCCTGGATCAGCCAGGAAGCTGTCGACAAAGCCACCGAAATGGGCCTGGGCCAATACGATCCTGAGGCAGCTGCTGCCACCCTCGACGCCGCCGGATACGTGGATCAAGATGGTGATGGCTATCGCGATAACCCGGACGGCACTCCTATCGCCTTTAAGATGCAAGTGGTGACCGGATGGACCGACTGGGTGACCAGTGTGGACATCATGACCCAGGGCCTGCAGGATATTGGCTTGAACGTTACTATGGACTCACTTGACTTTGGCGTGTGGCTCGAGAACCTGCAAAAAGCCAACTTCGATACCTCCATCGGCTGGAGCACCAGCGGGATCACTCCGTGGGACTTCTACCGCAACGTTCTTGACAGCAGTTTGATTAACGTTGAATCAGATGTCGCAGATGGCCAGCTATGGGGCCGCTGGACCTCTGAGGAAGCAGATCAGTTGCTCAAGGATTTCACCTCAACGGTAGACGAAGCCGAACAGAAGGAGATCATCAATCAACTGCAGTCTCTCTACGTTGAGAACGTAGTGGCTATCCCCCTCTTCCCCGGACCGACCTGGTATGAGTACAACACCATGCGCTTCGAAGGCTGGCCGACGGAGGATAATTATTACGCACAAGGCAGCCCGTGGGAAACCCAGGCGCGCCTGATCGTAGTGAACAGTATCCACTGTGTGGACAACACCTCCTGTGGGCAATAGTAATCTCTAACCTTTAGGCTTGAGGGCTGTCTACTCGAAAGAATAACACCAACTCAACCACTCGTTGTAGGGCAGGTTTTCATGCCTGCCCTACAACACTAGTGGTGCTACAGGAAACCATCCTGCGTTTCTAGCGAATCCTATTTTGTTCTCCTGATATAATGAATTGGCTCCGAGGAGATCAATAAAGATATGCAGTATCTATTGCGTAAAGTTCTTTTTTACTCATTCACCGCCTTGGTTGCCATTACGATCAATTTTTTCCTGCCGCGCATGATGGCTGGCGATCCGGTGGCGATGATGATGGGTCGTTTCCAGGGGCGTATGGATCCACGAGCGATCGATTCCCTGAGAAAAACCTTTGGTTTCGTCGAGGGTCCGTTACATATTCAATACTGGGAGTACATAAAGAGTCTATTTCGGGGCAATTTGGGGATCTCCATATCTGCATTCCCAGCGCCTGTTACTGACTTGATCGGATATGCGTTGATGTGGACAATCCGGCTTCTCGTGGTTTCCCTCATTATTTCATTCCTCTTAGGGACAATTATGGGCACGATTGCCGCCTGGAAGCGTGGCAAGGTAATGGATAGTTATGTGCTACCTACCCTGGCCATCGTCGGCGCATTTCCCTATTTCTTCATCGCCTTATTAATGGTTTACTTTCTGGGGTTACAAGCCGGGTGGTTTCCGCTCTCTCTCGCCTTTGATAAAGAAATACGAGTGGATTGGAGCAATCCAAACTTCTTGGGTAGTGTGGTGCAACATGCCATCCTTCCTGCATTTACGATCGTGATCACATCGATAAGTGGGTGGATGTTGGGGATGCGCAATAACATGATCGGCGTGCTATCGCACGATTACATCACCCTGGCGGAAGCCAAGGGCCTTTCCAATTTGCGAGTAATGTATAACTATGCCGCGCGTAACGCTATCCTACCCAGCATTACCGGCTTCGGCATGTCCCTGGGTTTTATTTTAGGGGGTGCGTTGGTCACAGAGGTCGTCTTTTCCTACCCCGGGATGGGCTCTTTGCTGCTCGGCGCGGTAAACTCACGGGATTACCCGTTGATGCAGGCAGGATTTCTCGTGATCACGTTTGCAGTCTTATTAGCCAATTTCCTGGTCGATATTTTATACGTGGTGCTCGATCCCAGAGTGAGGTGAGAGCATGCTGGGTAATTGGTCCTCGTGTCCGTATTGTTGATTGAGGAGAGAATATGGAAGCCGATGAGAATATAATCCCGAAGACTGTGCCGGCACCTAGAAAACAACGCGAGTGGCGAATTTCTCCCACCCTGGGCTTGTTCCGAAACTTATGGACCAATCTAAAAGCACGCACGGGTATTCTCATCCTGCTTTTTTTTGTGACTATAGCATTGTTTGCCCAACAGATCGCCCCGGTGAGAGCCCCCGCCGGATCGAATCGAATTGTTGGCAGACCACATGAACCACCCAGCACTGAGCATTGGTTTGGCACAACCCGCCAGGGGCAGGATGTTTTCGCCCAGATGGTCCATGGGGCGCGTACTTCGCTGGCCGTGGGATTTATCGGCGGCACAATCATCATCATGATCTGTATCCTGGTTGGTGTGACTTCGGGCTATATCGGTGGTCTCGTAGATGAGATCTTGATGTTATTCACCAATATATTCCTGGTCCTTCCCGGGCTGGTATTGATCATTGTGATTGCAGGTTGGCTGGAGCGACCAGGTCCAATAACGATCGTCCTGGTTCTGAGCCTGACAAGTTGGGCCTATGGCGCACGAGTGCTGCGCTCGCAAACCCTGACGCTGCGTAACCGTGAATTCGTTGCGGCAGCGCGTGTGGCGGGTGAGCCAACCTATCGCATCGTCTTGTTTGAGATTCTGCCCAACATGACCTCCCTGGTCGTTTCGAGTTGGATTGGGGCAATTTTATTCGTCATCCTGACCCAGGCGACCCTGGAATTCATCGGATTGGGCAATCCGAATAACGTGAGCTGGGGGACCATACTGTATTGGGCACAGAACAATCAGGCGATGCTCAACAATGCCTGGTGGACCTTCATCCCGCCTGGAACGACAATTGCCTTGGTCGGTCTGGCGCTGACATTGATCAATTATGGTATCGATGAGATCACCAATCCACGCCTGCGCGTGGAAAAAGTGGCCGAGCCAGAGTAAGGAGTTTGAATTATGTCGGCTAAGCCCACTTCGAAGCTGAGTACTCAGCAGACGGATAGCAAACAGGGACCTCTGCTCCAGGTGCAGGATCTGCAAGTGGAATACATAACCCAGCGTGGCAGGGTGAAGGCAGTGGACGGAGTCAGCTTCGAGATAGGTTACCATGAAGTCTTTGGGCTGGCAGGAGAATCTGGGTGTGGCAAATCAACAATCGCGCATGCCGTGACGCGCATCCTCAAACCGCCCGCTTATATCACAGGTGGGAAAGTCATCTTTGAAGATCGTGACCTCTTAAGCCTTACCCCGGACGAACTGCGCAGTTTTCGTTGGGAACATCTGTCTATCGTATTTCAGAGCGCTATGGATTCGCTCAATCCCGTTCTCACAATTGGGGAGCAGATTGTCGATGTCCTCCAGGCTCATCTTATCCCGGATAAGGCGCAAGCTCGCCAGCGAGCGCTCAAATTGCTCACATGGGTAGGTATTGATCCTAAGCGGATCGATAATTATCCGCATCAGCTCTCAGGCGGAATGCGCCAGCGTGCTGTAATTGCGCTCGCGCTGGCGCTCATTCCCCAGATGATCATCCTTGACGAACCTACCACCGCCCTGGATGTGGTCGTGCAGAAGCAGATCATTCAAAAAATCCGCCAGTTACAGCAGGAGTTGGAATTTTCTGTCCTGTTCATCACACATGATCTGTCTTTGTTGGTCGAGTTTTCTGATCGGATTGGGATTATGTATGCGGGTAAGCTGGTTGAAGTCGCCCCCGCGCGGGAAATCTTTACAGCGCCACGCCATCCTTATACGCGCAAGCTAATGACAGCCTTTCCCACTGTCCTCGGCCCGCGCCGCGAGTTATCCGGCATCCCAGGCTCACCTCCAAACCTGATATCTCCTCCGACCGGTTGTCGCTTCCACCCGCGTTGTGATGTGATGCTGGGCCGCGTCTGCCAGGAAGACCTCCCCGAGCTGATCCATATTAACCCCGATCACCAGGTAGCCTGTCACCTCGTCGAGAGGGAGATGAAATCATGACCGGCGTGGTACCACAAAAACCTGTCCTGGAGGGACGTGATTTAACGAAACACTTCCACGTCGGTGGTTTTTTTTCACCAACGGTAGTCAAAGCCGTGCAAGGGTCTTCCCTGTCCCTCTATCCAGGGTATGTAGTGGCTTTGGTGGGCGAGAGTGGTAGCGGAAAATCGACGATCATACGCATGCTCGCTCGCCTGTATGAGCCTACATCAGGGGAAATTTATTATGAGGGGGAACCTGTCTTCCATAATAGCAATCATAAGCGGGAATTAGATTACCGCCGTAAAGTGCAAATGATCTTCCAAGATCCATTTAGCTCCTTAAATCCAGTCAAGCGGGTCGGATATCACCTGGAACGCCCGATGATACTGCACCATAAAATGCATAAGAAAGAGGCCCTGAGAAGAAGCGCCCTCGAATTGCTGCAAAGAGTGGCTCTTACTCCACCCGAAGAGTACATCGAAAAATATCCTCACCAGCTGAGTGGCGGTCAGCGCCAACGCGTCGCGATCGCGCGTACCCTGGCGGTAAGCCCGCGTGTCATCCTGGCCGACGAACCAATCTCGATGCTGGATGTATCCATCCGGTTGGATATCCTGAACCTGATGGAAGCCCTCCGCCGGGATATGAATATCGCCTTCTTGTATGTTACCCACGATATCGCCAGCGCCCGCTATTTTGCCGATGAGATCAACGTTATGTATGCGGGGTATATTGTCGAAAAGGCGAACAGTGAGGAACTTATTCAGGAACCCAAGCATCCTTACACCCAGATGTTGCTATCGTCCGTGCCTGATCCGCATCGTGGCTTACGCACCGGTGAAGGTGAGGTGACGGGTGAGATTCCCGACTTAACTACGTTGGGTAAGGGCTGCCCCTTTGCTCCACGCTGCAAACATGCAATGGACGTATGCCAGGAGTCGATGCCGCCGCGGACCCAGCTTTCCGAAACCCGCTGGGTCAGGTGTTATTTATATTGATTGGCGTATCTTTTTCCTGAACTTCCATGACAATTTAGATGCTTCTTAACGCTTGCCAGGGGATTTTTTAAGGGAAGCGTTGATTGACTCCAGCATAAAAATATGAAATAATGTAAGCGCTTACAGTAACCGCTTACATAAGGAAGTATGACTCGCCGTTCTAACGCCGTTACGATCTACGATGTGGCCAAACAAGCAGGGGTCTCCGTTGCCACCGTCAGCCGGTATATCAACCGGAATGCACCGGTTTCCACTGAGGTTGCCGAGAGGCTCGATAGAGTGATGGCCGAGCTGAAATATTTACCACATGCGGCGGCCCGACACCTGGCCAGCCGCAAAACCGGGCTGATTGGCCTGCTGCTGACAAATATGCATAATGATTTCTTCGCTCCGCTGGTGAGTGGGATCGAGCAAATGGCAGGCCAGCATGGTTACAACCTGCTGGTCGCAACATATCACTCCGACAGCCGTGGCTCAGTCCCTCCCCCACTTGGAACTCACAATACCGATGGATTGCTCGTGTTCGCAGACAGCCTGACCGATGAAGATTTGGCCAGGCTGCATGAAGGTGGGTTTCCCATCGTCCTCATTCATCGAACACCACCCGCCTCTCTGCCCCTTCCCAGCGTGACTGTCGAAAACAAGTCTGCTACTCATCGACTGGTCGAGCATTTGATTCTCCAACATAATAAGAAGCGCATACTCTTCCTGCGGGGACCGATCCACCAGGAGGATTCGTATTGGCGTGAGACGGGTTATCGATCCGCGCTGGAAGCACATGGAATTGAATTTGATGAAGGACTTGTTCTCGTTGGTGACTTCGAACGCGAGATTGCCTACAATGCTTTGAATCAATTCCTTGCCAATGGAAACCGGGACGCGTTCGATGCTGTATTTGCCGGGGATGATGATGCTGCGATCGGCGTGATTAATGCATTGAAAGAACATGGATATCGGATCCCGGAGGATGTGGCAGTGGTGGGCTTTGACGATTTGCAAATCTCGGCATTTCTAAGCCCGCCCCTCACTACTGTTCGCGCGCCAACGGAAACGGTTGGCCGGATTGCCGCAGAAAGGCTGTTGGGTCTATTGAACAATGACATTTCCTATGGAACTACATTGCTCCCTACTGAGATCATTATCCGCCGTTCATGTGGCTGTGATTTATGAGTGTTATGTTTGTAAAGGAGGTGAGTCTCCACGGATAATCATGTTTTTCCCGTCCAAAAATCTCTAATCCAAATCCTTAGTAGAGGAGAAAACTCACCATGAAGAAACGTATGTACATTCTGTCCCTGTTAA
>DASTFG010000122.1:0-3625 GCA_035708785.1 Anaerolineales bacterium | reverse complement strand
ATCATTCAGCGCAGGATCACCCGACGGTCAAAATGTAATTGCCTACCTTTTGTGGCTTGAGCTCAACGATCGCCCCATGAAGGATCCCTTGCTCATACATACTGCCAGGATTGATGCACAGGGTCTTTTTATATTTGCGTGTTCCCTTGCCCTCATGGATATGGCCGTGTAAACCCAGCAATGGTTGGTATTTATCCAGCACGGCCAGCACGGATTTGCTGCCGACCGGCACCAGTGACCGGCCGGCATACGCCGGGCGCAGGTCACTCGTCAATTCGGGGGCCTCGTCGAGGCCGCTTCCATAGGGCGGCGGGTGAAGGTTGAAGACCGCGTTGGAGGCGTTCCTTGCCTTGCCGATCACCGCCTCGATGCGCGACAGCAGCGCCTCCTCCGGTTCTTCCCGATGGGTATGCCAGGGGGTCGGGTTTGACCATCCGGAGCTGATCATCTCATGATGCTCATCGAGTTCGATCACCTGTCCCTCCACGCTCCGCACCAGCTTGGAGGCGGCAATGACCTCATCGACCTCGAAGACATCGTCGTTGCCGGGGCAGACGTAACAACGGATCCCGGTGCCCTCCAATTTCTGGTCGGCGTAGTCCATCCAGCGCTCGAGCGTCTCTGTCACCTTCTTAAGAAAAAGCTCGTCGGATTTGCCGGGTGTGGAAGAGATATCCGCCACCTCATCGGGATCTGTTATATGAGGATAATAACCGCGGTTCTGAATGGTGAGAGCCATTTTATCCACCTCTTCCTTCCCACTCAGGATGCTTTCCTGTTCCAACAGCGTAACCTTATACTTATCGTTCCCCTGCGCAATGATCGGGACAATGGCCTTGCCCGTCATATCGCCACCCAGGATGAGGACATCGACCTCATAGAATTTCCCCGCGCTGACAAATTTCTTCCAGCAAACATCGGATCCGTGTACATCGGTGGCAAAGAACAGTTTCATGGAGATTCCTCTGTCGTTTGAACTGTCAAACACCTGTTCGAGCAAGATGACGCGCCAATTCGTCCACCCTGAACCATGGCCAGCGCGACAATCTGGTCTCTGGTTCGGGATATTATACTCCTCCAACGCCAGGGACTATTGTTTGAAACTCACAATCAGCCAGTACACCCCCGCGGCAAGCAAGCCGCTGGCCGGGATGGTGATCAGCCAGGAAGTCACAATATCCTCCGCCACGCTCCAGCGAACTTTGCTAGCGCGCTCCGCGGATCCCACGCCGATGATGGCCGAGCTGACGATCTGTGACGTGCTGACAGGGAAGCCAAAGAAGGATGCGGCCAGGATCACACCGGCAGAACTGGACTGGGTCGCGAAGCTATGCAGGGGCCGGATCTTATAGAACTTCCCGCCCAGTGTGCGGATCAACCGCCAGCCGCCGAGACTTGTCCCGACCGCGATCGCCGCAGCGCTCACGGCCACCACCCAGGTCGGGACCCGGAACGTTGGCAGGACGCCGCCGATGACCAGACTCAGCGCGATGATCCCCATCGTTTTCTGTGCGTCGTTGGTCCCATGGCTGAATGCCATCGCCACCGCGGTGACGAGCTGGCTGCGCCTGAAGAAACTGTTGATGCGCGGGCTGGCGCCGCGCGCCAGGAAGTAGATCAGACGCGTCATCATAAATCCCACAAGAAAACCGATCAGAGGCGAGGTAAACAGCGCGATCAGAACCCTGGATAGCCCGTCGAATTTAATGGCCTCCAGGCTGGCCCCTACGATCACCGCGCCGACCATACCGCCGATCAGCGCGTGCGAGGAGCTGCCGGGCAGGCCAAAGTACCAGGTGATGAGATTCCATATGATCGCGCCGACCAGGGCAGCCCCGATCACTTCCAGGCTGAGAACGTCCGATTGGACAATCTCATCCCCGATCGTCTCGGCCACGACCACGCCAAATAAGAATGGACCCAGAAATTCCCCCACCGCGGCGATGCCCAGTGCTGCGCGCGGGGTGAAGGCGCGTGATGAGATCATCGTGGCGACGATGTTGCTGGCATCGCGCATACCGTTCAGGAAATCGAAGACCAGCGCGAGAGCGATAACGAGGATGAGTTCTTGAGACATAATGATATGATGTTGCGGGGAGCGGAGTGACGAAGCAATCCTCTCCTGTCTGGGAGATTGCCACGTGGCGCTGCAGCGCCACTCGCAACGAAATGATGATTCAGGTTTTCTTCACCACGATATCTGCGATAATATTGCCGGCCTCATCCCCGCGGTCTGCCGCGTTGGAGAGATGGCGATACACCTCACGAAGCTTGAGCATCTCGACAATATGATGGACGTCCTCCGGCCCGGTAAAAAGATCGGCAATCGCTTCACGATAGACGCCCTCCACGCGGTTTTCGAGCGCTTTGGCCCGCTGGGCATGGTCGATCGCGACGGCCGGATTCTTTTGAAGCCGCTGAACGGCCTGATAGATCTCATAGGCCGCATCCTTCAGGAGGGACGCGATCCGCTGCATATAGGGCGTGGGATTGACCTTCAGGACGACCATCTCACTCACGGTGCTGTCGGCATAGTCGATCACATCGTCAATGGAGCGGGAGAGCGCAAAGATATCCTCGCGGTCGAACGGCGTGACAAACGTTCGGTTCAGCTCGTCGATCAGGATGCGGCGGACTTCGTCGGCCTCTTTCTCCTTGAGGGCCAGCTGCTCCGCGAACTCGGGATCCTGCGTCTCCAGGTATCTAACCAGGAGCCTGAGGCCCTCATACGTAATGGAGGCCTGCTCCTGGATCAATTTATGAAACACTTCTTCACGGCGCTTAAAAAAACCGAACATAGGAAACCTCAACTGACTTTCCCTGATGAGATAGCTTGCGGGATTTCAATCATACCACTTCTACTGCTTGTCAACTCAAGCGCTGAAGTTTACGGAAGTACCTGCAATTCATCTCAAAACAGCTGTTTCACCGCATTAACACGTGTTAGTAACACGTGTTAATGCGGTAGGGCTGGTCCGAGGGACTATTTTGAGAGATGTTCCGAACCTGTGCTCTGGATCTCTTTCCCCTGCACGGGGTCCTCTACAAAGACGAGGTCCTAAAGGTCTGATCAACCTTTAGGACCTCTGAACCAATCCGGCGCCTCGTTCCCGAAGCGCGAATCAAATTGTGAGAAGGTAGTCTAAAGCGGGCGTCTGCTGATCCGTCCGGGCAATGACATCAGGACGAAATCTTGCCCCGATCAGGGTGTACCATCCAGTTCGGAAACACTTTGCAGGACTTCGCCTGATTGATCAGCAGAACGCGTCAGCGCCAGATTGCCCAGCGAGACCACCCCCACAAGGCGTTTCTCGCGGTTCAAGATCACGAGCCGCCGAATCTGATTCTCCTCCATGATCTGCTCTGCCTCTTCCACATCCTGGTCTTCAAAGCAATAGATGACAGGAGCAGTGACCAGATTCCGTCCAATCTCTGCCTTTGGATCCCTGCCGTCCACGAGCACCCGTACGACGAGATCACGGTCGTTCACCACGCCGATGAGCCGGTCGCCATCGCAGACCGGGAGAAATCCGATATCCTGGTCGCGCATCTTCTGCGCCGCGGTTTGCAGGGCATCATCCGGATGGATGACTGTTACCTCCTGCGTCATGATCTCATTGAGCTT
>DASTFG010000121.1:0-5128 GCA_035708785.1 Anaerolineales bacterium | reverse complement strand
GGCAGGATCACCATGAACTCTTCGCCGCCGTAGCGCCCGATCGTATCAGGCTGCCGGATGTGGTTGCGCAGCTCGCCCGCCAGCCTTTGCAGGACTTCATCCCCAACCGGATGACCATAGCTATCGTTGATATTCTTAAAGTGGTCGATATCGATCATGGAAATGGCAAGCGGCGTGCCGTAACGGTCTGAGAAGATGACCTCGCGCTGAAGATCTCCAATCATCTGCCGCCGGTTGGGGAGAAAGGTCAATGGATCTGTATGGGCGACTTCCTTGGCCTGGGCGATGACGGCCTTGAGCTCCGTTTCCTTGTTTGCCAGAGAAATCCTTGTTTTTTGCAGCTCCGCTGTAACTGCTTTGAGCTCTGTGGACGCATGGATCGACTCGGCAATACACAGGACGCGTTCACCCGGCAGCGGGATGGTTAGAACGGCAAAATCCCCTCTTCGATGTTCATCGGCAAAGCGCAGCTTGCCGCGCGTCCGGACGCGGTCACGGACCGTGCTCGTGAGAAGCCTATCGAACAAAACCGTGCTTGAAGGAGAAAGGAAATCTTTCAGGAATTTCTTGTCGGGCCCCGACTTTTGGAATTGAGTAAAAGCAGGATTCCACGAGAGCATCTTTCCATCACGATCCAGCAACAGGACGAGCAGCTCTGTGGACTTCAGGAACGCTTCGACTCCATATTGGGCAAACAGCTCGGTCAACTCCCCAAACGCCGGGTGTCTAGCGGGCACCGCGCCTCCCAAACTGTCGCTCGAGCATATCCACAGAGAGATGGATCATCGTCGGCCGGCCATGCGGACAGGTGCGCGGCGAGTCGCAGGCCTCGAGGTCTCGGAGCAGGACACGCTGTTCTTCGTTCGATAAGACCTGCCCTGCCCTGACCGCCATCCGCTTGCAGACGCGCGCCGCCAGTTTTGCTTCGATCTCATTTTGCAGCGGGGTTTCATCCTCCTCGAAATCTTCCACCAGTGCCCGTAGCGCCGCCGAGGGATCACTGCCCATGAACAAGGCCGGCATCGCACGCACCTGAAAGGTGTTCGGCCCGAACTCTTCCACGTCGAAGCCGAAGTGCTGCAGAACCGGTAACTGGGTCATGAGGAAATGGGCCGCGTGAGGGGGAAGAGTTACAACGACCGGTGTTAGCAAAGTTTGCGACGGGATATTCTTCATGGCATGCTGACCCATCAGTCTTTCGAACAGGACCCGCTCGTGGGCGGCATGCTGGTCCACCAGATATAAGCCATCTGGTCCTTCCGCGACGAGATATGTCGCCCCGATCTGCCCGATCAGACGGAGCAGAGGGATTCGTGAAAATTGTGAGGTTGCTGGCGCCGGAGCGGGTGGTAATTCGGGACTCGCGGCTGGAGACTGATTGCCGTTCCGTGGCAACTCGTCATGACCAATTGACCAATCGATTCCAACCTGCCCCGTTATCCCACCTGGCGGTGTATGGGCAGTTCCCCACAAGGAGGGCGCGATGTTCGGGACGGGTGAATACGCCAGCAGGGCTTTGCGCGCCGAGCGCTGGACAAAGCTAAAGACCCTGTCCTGGTTTCTGAACCGGACCTCTGCCTTTGCAGGGTGGACGTTGACGTCTACCTCCTCGGGAGGAATTTCCAGGAAGAGCGCGGTGAGCGGGTAACGCCCCACCATAAGGAGCGTATGATACGCCTGCAGGAGCGCCGCATTCAGGGAAGCTTCATGCACCCAGCGGCCGTTGATGAAAAACGTGATCTCCTTGCGGTTGGAACGCGTCAGGGAGGTGGGGCTGATAAAGCCGGTCAGTCTGAATCTCTCTTCTTCGGACTCGATCTCGAGCATCTGCTTGGCCACATCCACGCCGTAGAGCGCGGCCAGGATGGCACGCCGGTCGCCGTCGCCCGTCGTCTGCAAGACGACGTTCCTTCCATCGGATAGTTTGAATCTTTTGTCGGGATAGGCAAGCGCATACCGCGTCACCAGCGCATCGATGGCCCGGCGCTCGGTCACATCGCTCTTCAAGAATTTCAGGCGCGCCGGAACATTGTAAAACAGGTCCTCGACCCGCACGGTTGTCCCCACGGTCGCCCCGGTTTTTGTGAGCGCGCCGGACCTGCCGCCCTCTACCCGCAGGCACGCGCCTTCACTCTCCTGCGCGATGCGTGAAATGATCGTCATTCGTGAAACGGAAGCGATCGACGCCAGCGCCTCGCCGCGGAACCCGAGCGTGGAGATGGAAAAAAGATCGTCGGAGCGGACCAGCTTGGAGGTCGCGTGGCGCGAAACCGCCAGTTCGAGCTCGGAAGATGGGATCCCGGATCCGTCATCGACAACCTCGATCCGTTTTTTTCCCGCCTCTTCGATTGTCATTGTGATGGAGCGCGCGCCCGCGTCGAGCGAATTTTCCAACAATTCTTTCACCACGGAAGCAGGCCGCTCGATCACTTCACCGGCAGCGATTTGCGAGGCAACTTCCGAGGAGAGCAGACGAATAGGCATAGGGTGATTATAACGCCTGGGAGAGATATAATAGCAGGCCACATGGAGTTAGGATGTATCCAAGATTTTTGCTTTTCGTTCTAATGATTGCGCTGTCTGCCTGCGCCCCCGGGCTGCCGGTTCCGACTGCGATTCCCACAGTAATGGCGACAGCACTTCCGACAGCGACGCCGCTTCCGGCGTCGACCTCGACCCCTCTCCCGACGCTCTCCCCGACCCCCGACCCATATTTTCCGTACACCATCGAATATCTGCGCTCGCGCGCCTACGGAGGCGGGCAGATCGAGTTCCTGGAGGTCATGACGCAGAACATCCTGTTTACGCGTTATCTCATCCGCTATCCCAGCGACGGGTTGAATATCTACGGCTTTGCCAATATACCGAATGATCAGGGACCTCACCCGGTCATCATCGCATTGCACGGCTACATCGACCCTGCCCTGTACAACACGCTCGATTACACCACGCACTACGCCGATGCGCTGGCCAGCGCCGGATACGTTGTGTTTCACCCGAACCTGCGCGGCTACAGGCCATCCGACGATGGCGAGAACCTCTTCCGCGTCGGCATGGCCGCCGACGCGCTGAATCTCATCGCGCTCATCCAGGCGCAAAGCGGAGGCGCGGGCTTATTGGCGACCGCCGATCCCGGTCTCATTGGGCTCTGGGGACACAGCATGGGCGGCGGGATCTCGACCCGCGTGCTGACGATCAGTGATGACGTCAGAGCGGCAGTACTGTATGCCGCCATGAGCGGCGACGAACAGAAAAATTTCGAAGCCATCTGGGGCTGGTCGGGCAACACCCGCGGGATGGAAGAGCTGTCGATTCCGCCCGAAGCACTCCAGCGCATCTCGCCGATGTACTTCTTCCAGAACATCACGGCTGCGGTCAGTATCCATCACGGCACCGCGGATGCGCTGGTCCCTATGGATTGGTCGGTATTGACATGCGAACAGCTCACGACACTCGGCAAGAACGTCGGATGTCATTATTACGAGGGGATGCCGCATACATTCTATGGCCAGGGCGACGAGCAATTCATCCAGAATACGCTCCAGTTCTTCAACCAGCATCTGACGGCGCCCTAAAGGTATAATCGCAAAATGCGTTTTACGACCATATTCTTCGATCTCGACGATACCCTTTACCCTTCCTCCACGGGGTTGTGGCCCGCCATCAAGGAACGGATGACCCTGTATATGCATGAGCGTTTGGGCATTCCCGAAAAGGATGTACCGCAGCTGCGCGAGCAATATTTCAAAATGTATGGAACCACGCTGCGCGGGCTGCAGGCGCGGCACGAGGTTGATCGGGAGGACTTCCTGGCCTTTGTGCATGATCTGCCCCTTGCGGATTACCTGACGCCGGATCCGGTTCTGCGGGAGGTCATCGCGTCGCTGCCAACCCGGAACCTGATCTTTACAAACGCGGATGCGAACCACGCCCGGCGCGTCCTCGCCGCGCTCCACCTCGACGATCTCTTCGAAACGATCGTGGACATCAATGCTGTCGAGCCGTATTGCAAGCCCATGCCCGAATCCTTTGCAATCGCGATGGAACTGGCCGACGAACCCGACCCGCGCAAATGCGTGGTAATCGATGACCTGCCGCGCACCACCCGCGCCGCGCTGAGCGTAGGCATGGCAAGCCTGTTATACGGCTGCGATGAACCGTGCGAGGATGCAAGCGGGGTCTTTACCGACTGGAAGCACTTGCCAATCCTGCTGGGAGATTAAAGGATGGAATCTGACCGCGCCGTGATTGCCGCGTTGATATTGATCCTGCTGATCGTCGGCTCCAATTTTGTGCTGTACGCCCTCGCCCGCGGCGCCGCAAAAGGGGGCGACTCACGCTGGATCTCCGCGCTGCGCGATTCCCTGAAGAAACCGATGGAGGGATCATCCAGCAAATCCATGGACGAGTTACGAAAACGGGTGGAAGAACTCGAAAAAAGCAAATCTTCAAATGAATGAAGTCCCCCATTGTGGGGGACATAAAGTTTTATATACTGTTTATATCGCTCATACGCATTCGTTATACCGGATTCATGGTCCTTTAATCACGTCATAGTATCTTTAAACTTGTATTAATGTATCGATATGCTCAGGAGGCGTTTGTGAACAAAAATCTTAGTATTATCCTTGGCTCATTGATAGGAATTATCCTGCTGGCGGGTGCCTTTTCAGGTGGATTTATTGTCGGACATCTCATCCCTGCAGGCGGTCAAGTGCCGGTCATCAGTGATCTTATCCCATCCCCTCCAACCGCGGCGCCCGAACAGCAATCTGCAACGCCGGCTGAGCTGCAATCTCTCTTTGTGCCATTCTGGGAGGCATGGAATATCGTCCACACGCAATATGTTGACCAGCCCGTGGATGACGTCAAGCTCATGCAGGGCGCCATCCGCGGCATGATGGAGGCGGTCGGCGATGAGCAGACATTCTATATGGATCCCGAAATGTATAGAGACGAGAACCTGTCGCTCCAGGGCGAATATGAGGGCATTGGTGCTTACGTAGACCTGGATGGAGACTACCTGACCATTGTCAGCCCGATCGCCGGTTCCCCCGCAGAACAGGCAGGACTCCACCCCGGTGATAAAGTCATCGCGATCGATGGCGAAGATATGACGGGTGTCCCT
>DASTFG010000120.1:0-5088 GCA_035708785.1 Anaerolineales bacterium | reverse complement strand
CTATACTTCCTCCCAAACTCATCGATCACGCTCCACAAGGCGCCCGGGACACGCTTCTTCACTTCCACGGCGATTCCCTCTGGCACGCCACCAAAATAAGCCTCGGCTACGGTTTCCCGTGATCGCTGCCAGCGTAGCGGCATCCCCGCCCAGGGAAACAGCTTTGCGGATGGCGTCTTCATAGCCCTGCGACTCGAGAAAAGCGATGATCGCCCCCGGGACAGGTATCTTGGAATAACTGGACACCGTTTGCGAACCGCTCGTCCACAGACGCATACAGCACGCCATGGAAGGTCACGGGCGTTGCGAGCACGCCGACCCGGCCGGTCCGGGTATGTTCCGCGGTCGGCTTGACCGCCGGCTCCATGCCGACAAAGGGGATATCCGGAAACTCGGCACGCAGAGACTTTAGCGCCGCCGCGGAGGCCGTATTGGAGGCCATGGTGATGATCTTCGCGCCGTGATCCAGCAAGAAGCGCGTAATCGCCTCGGAAAGAGCCTGGATTTGCTCTATCGTGCGCGGGCCGTACGGGACGTGACCCTGATCGCCCAAATAGATGACCGACTCTTCGGGCAACTGGTTACGGATAGCTTTTAGAACAGAGAATCCCCCAATGCCGGAGTCGAACATCCCCATCGGTGAAGTTGTAAGGGCGGGCAATGGGGAAGTACGCCGTATTGTTTTCTGGTTCCGAACTGGCTATAATGCTATATAAATCTCCTGATTATCGGGATTGATGATGAACGAGACACACACCGACGAAAAAGTATCCCTGCTGCGGCTGGCCTTCAAGGGCCTGTCAGAATTCGAATTGAGAGAGATGGCGGAACTGACCGAGTTTCGCACATATCCACCGGATCATGTCCTCTGTCGTGAAGGTGCCTATGAGGATATTTTCTACATTGTCGCAGATGGCAGTGTAGTCATTTCCAAGAAACTGCCGGAGGAGGCAAGTGAGCGGGTCTTGCGCGTGGGGGGCCGAGGGGACGTAGTCGGCGAGATGGCACTCATCCAGAACGCGCCGCGGGCCGCCACCGTGCGAACGCTGACCGAGTGCACCACCCTGGAAATGGATAAGAAGGATTTCGAGACGATCCTCAGCCACAGCCCGCACATGGCGCTCGACATCATCCGGATTACGCTCGATCGACTGCGCGCCAACGACCACATGGCCATTGCAGAACTGCAACGGACGAATAACCTGCTGCGGCGGCTCGATCGTAACAAAATGGACTTTATCCAGGTGGCTGCCCACGAGCTCCGCACACCGCTAACGGTGCTGCACGGCTATGTAAAGGTTTTGCGTTCCTTCTCCGAGATCGGGACGAACGCCGCGCTCGGCGAAGTGGTCGACGGCATCATCAAAGGCACCGACCGCATCAACGAGGTCGTCAATCTGATGCTCGACGTCACCCGGATCGACGCGGAAACCGTCAGGATCGCAGCCTTACCCGTACCCTTAAAGCCCATCATCCAGGATCTAGTGAATCGCTTTGCGAAAGCCGCCGAGGGACGCAAGATCGAGGTGCGATTCGACCCTGCTGCAGATACACCCGATATCCAGGGGGATCCACCGCTGATTCAAAAGGCGATCTACCATCTTCTGGTCAACGCTCTGAAGTATACGCCCCAGGGTGGGAAGGTGACCATCCGTACGCGCCCGGCATTAATCGAGGATGAGACTCCCGGCGTAGAGATCGCCGTACAGGATACCGGCATTGGGCTGGATGCCGAGCACCACGCCCTTGTGTTCGAAAAATTCTATCAGGTGGGCGACGTTGCGCTTCACGCCTCAGGCAAAACGACCTTCAAGGGCGGCGGGCCAGGCCTAGGTCTGGCAATCGTCCGGGGTGTGGCGAGGGCGCATAGCGGCAGAACCTGGGTGGAAAGCGCCGGGCAAGATGAAACCAGTTACCCGGGCAGTACCTTCTACTTGCAGCTTCCCATCCATCCGGTGGGAACGCAGTCCCTCCCGGAAGCTAAATAACTCCGCCTGGCTGAGCCAAAGCTGATCAGGTTCGATCCCTATCTGGTCTCAGTCGTGTGGACGGCACATTCCCCGAGCGCAGATCGTGCGACTGGGGCGGCGGGCCGGATCGACCCTTTGTCTCCCTGAGCTTCTGCTCGAGCCAATTCACAATATTTTCGATTGAATCCTGCCGCAGAACTCGGTATCCTTTTGCCTCCGCAAGGCCGGGCACCTCCCAATCGTCGAGCTGAAGAAGAAGAATATATTCATCCGGATCCCGGAGTGCACGTTCCGCCGCAGCGGTGCGCTCCTCTTCGGTCCATCGCATGAGCGGATAATGCCGGGAAACCAGCACCAGACAAGCGCGCGCCTTCCGGGCATAGAGATTCACAAGATGGTCCATCGGATCCTTCGCCCATACATCGCCCGCTTTGTACTCGTCACGAAAGATGTGTATATGCTTTTTCTCAAGCAGGCCGGCAACTTCCTCTGCGACGGCTCGGTCTTCACTGGCGAAAGAGATCGCCATGTCATATTCAAATGGATCAGTAGAGTCACGGGTCATAGCTTCTCCTGGGATGCGCTACCGTGCCTGGCACATTACTCAAGCTTCAGATCCTCGCCAAGTAAATAGTGACTGAACCAATTCAGGTTCTGGAACATCACCGCATGATTCTCGCGCGGCTTTGTGATGGGATGGGCCATGCCGGGGAAGATAAACAGTTCCACAGGCACACCCATCTCCTTCAGACCGCGGTACAGCTCGGTCGCGTTCGAAAGCGGCACGCGCTGGTCGTCCGAACCGTGCTGGATAAGCATGGGCGTCTTTGCATTGGAGATATTGCTGATTGGCGCCGTCTTTTGATAGAGATCGCGGTTTCGAAAAGGTGAACCCGAAAGATAGTCCCGTGTGAAGTCGGGGATATCGTTGCTAATGTGGTAAGTGTACCAGTCCGAAATGCCCGCTCCGACGGAGACGGCTTTGAACTTTTTGGAGTGCAGACCGGCGAAGGCGGAGATGTATCCGCCCTGTGACCAGCCCATGCACCCGATCTTTTCCGGGTCAACCCACCCGAGTTCGACGAGGTGGTCTACGGCGCTTTCGAGATCCCATAGGTCGCCTACGCCCAGGTTATTGACGTTGAGCTCTTGGAAGGCCTGCCCGCGCCCCACCGAGCCGCGGTAGTTCGGCTTCAGTACCAAAACGTCTTTCTGAATGAACTGGAGCGCCGGGTAATACCTTGTGTCTTCACCCGTCAGAAGATAGTCTGACGAAAACCATGTCGGTCCGCCGTGAACGACAAACACCAGCGGATACTTTTTCTTCGGATTAAAGCCGGACGGCTTGCGCAGGACACCCTGGATCTCCACGCCGTCCCTGCTCTTCCAGGAGATCGTTTCCACCGTTCCCAGATCCCAGCCTTCGACCTGCCTGCCGTAATCGGTCAGTTTCTTCACTTTCCACTTTTTGTTCTTTACAGGGCTTGCCAGATAGGCTTCCACAAAACTGGTTGCGTTGGTGCCCGATAGCGCCAGGTGGCCAGAGTTCGAAACATGGAAAGCCGCGTATTCGAACACGCCCAGGTCGAGCGGCGCCACTTTGCCGTGCCGCTCAAGACGGGCTATGCAGATACGCGTTCTGTCCACGTAGTCGCCGAAGATGCCGGCCTTCGTCCAGTAGACGGTCATCGCCTCGCGGTCGAATGCGGACGTGATGTTGGTCATGCCGCCCAGGCAGGCGGCTTCATCCCGTGCCTTCTCAACCGCCTTTGCACTGGCAATCCACAGATCCTCGCGGGTGAAGAACATCCGGTCGCGCTCCCGGTGCCGGATGAGCAATTCGGCGCCATCCGGCGAGACGGCCGCAATCCACGCGCCCTTGGGGAGTCTCAGCTCAGATAATTTGCCGAGGTACGAGACATTCTCCTTTTTCTCTTTCGGCGCGGGGGATGAATCTTTCTTCTCGGCCTGTTTGGCAGTCTCCACTTCAAGGTATTTGGCAAGTGCGGATTTGGGATTCAGCCTGATCAGGAACACACGTGTCTCGCGCAGGTAGACCAGATCATCCCGCTGCCGGCAATTCAGGTACAAGGCGTCTCCTGTCGGAGAAACGATGATTTCCTGGATCGCAACCGGTTCGGTAAGCAACTTGCTCAGCTCCACCACAGGCGCGACCAGTTTCTTGCCCTCGTCTTCGGTTGCCGCGCGCAGCCGCTTGCGGTAATCCAGAAGTTCCTGGATACCGACATAGTACACGGCCGAGGCGCTGTCCTCCTGTTCGAAGTGGGTGTATTTGCCATAATGATCCGTCCGCGACTTCTTCTCGTCTTTCTCCGGCTGGCGAGCCATAAAGACGAGACCACCCGCAAAGGGATGGAACCAGTCTACCCCCGTCTTATGCTCGGTCAGCTGCCAGCCTTCGCCGACGCCACCTTCGAACAGCCAGACCTGTGCTTTGCCCTCATCATTATTTGTCTTGAGCAGGGCCAGGGACTCATCGTCCAGCCATTCCATTTGACTGACATGCCCATAACGAGTTAACGGATGTACGACGCCTGTCGCGTCGTCATAGATGTGACAGCGTCGCTCATAACGGTTATCCTTCCAGTTGGTTGTTTGTACTGTGTAGGCGATTTTGCTTCCATCCGGCGAAACGCGGACATCGATTGGGACTTCCAGCTCCAGCATGTCCCTCAGGGTCGGCTGATATCGTTTGGTTTTTTTTGCCATGGTATCTCCTTACGAGCTCGCAATGCTAACTGACAACCCGAAAACGAGAGAATAGAACGTAGAATAATCTGGCATTATTTTTCGTTAAGTATTTTAAAGGATCATGGATGTCACTTAGTATCTTTTTCTATCTTTCGCTGGCTGCCTGGAGGTTGGCGTCGCTGGTCGCGAATGAAGACGGGCCCTGGCTGGTGTTCAAGCGCATCCGCGAGCGCGCCGAGGGATGGTGCAAACGATACCGGTTCTGTCGCGAGTTCGGTCTGTACGAACTGTTTGCCTGTGAATGGTGCAATTCGGTCTGGATCGGTGCAGGGTTGACGGTGGTCTATCTTTGGATCGGCGAAACAATTCTTTTCATTGCCCTGCCGCTGGCCCTTTCGACCGTCGC
>DASTFG010000119.1:0-5943 GCA_035708785.1 Anaerolineales bacterium | reverse complement strand
CCGGCAGCATCCGGAAGTCGATTTCGAAGAGGTCACCCTAGGTCAAATCTACACCTGGACCCTGCAGCTATCGGAATTCGAGGATGACCCGGCGCTTGCAAACGACGACATCCTTTACGCAATCTATCAAGACTGGTTCGAGGAGAACATCCATGGATAATGAAAGACTAAGTTTGCCTCAATATGATATACCCGAAGATATCCAGAACGCGGTGGCCGTCACCACGCTTGACCGCATCTACAACTGGGGCCGGCGTTCCTCGGTTTGGCCTCTCATGTTCGGCCTCGCCTGCTGTGCGATCGAAATGATCGTCGCGCAGACCGCCCGGTATGATATGGCCCGCTTCGGCATGGAGGTGATGCGCCCCACGCCTCGCCAGGCGGACGTGATGATCGTCTCTGGCACGGTGACCAAGAAGATGGTCCCCGCGGTCATCCGCCTGTACAACCAGATGCCAGAGCCTAAATACGTGGTGGCCATGGGCGCGTGCGCCTCGAGCGGCGGCCCTTTCAAGGAAGGGTACAACGTCGTCGCGGGGATCGACAAGTTCCTGCCCGTCGATGTCTATATCCCCGGCTGCCCGCCCACCCCGCAGGCCCTGATCCATGGCATGATCAAGCTTCAGGAAAAGATCGACAGGGAATCAATCCGCAAAGTACGCTGGTACCGCAAGGGTGCAGACAGCGTGGAAGTGCCCGTGCCGGTCCTGGGCCCGGATCTGATCGACCCGCGGCGCAACACCGAGATCCGAGAGATCGCGGCCGCGAAGGAAGGATGACACCATGATTACGCCTGATCAAATCTCCACCGTCAAACCCCCTGAAGGCGATCACCTGGATCTGGCCGCGCGCTTTCCGGGTGTTGTCACCGCTGAGGCCCGTCCCGGCTACAAGGGCTGGATCATCCCCAAAGAAAACCTCGTCGAAGTGGCAACCGCGATCCGCGATGAGTTCGGCTTCGACCTGCTCAGCACCGTCACCGCGGTGGATTACCTGCCCGAGAACAAAATGGAAGTGGTCTATCACGCCTACCGAACCACCGGCGGACCGGGCCTGGTGTTCCGCGTCCAGGTCCCCCGCGAGGACCCGGTCGAAGTCCCCTCGCTGACCGATGTCTGGCCGGGGGTCGACTTCCAGGAGCGCGAGGCCTGGGATCTGATGGGCATCAAATTCACCGGCCATCCCGACCTGCGCCGCATCCTGATGTGGGAAGGCTACGAAGGACATCCGCTCCGCAAGGACTGGAAGGAACCCTTTTATGAGGAGGAGACCAAGCCTTTCAAGAGCCGCTGGCCTGACGGAAAATTTCACCTGGCAGAGGAAAAGAATCCGTTCAGGGATAATCTGAATTTCCCGCAGGGCTTCGACCCGGAAAAATGGATCCCCGAAGGCGAGGCGCTGCTCTATGGCTCACTGGCACGCTCTACCGTGAAAAATGAAGAGGGGTTGAACACCGACCATATTGTGATCAATCTAGGACCGCAGCATCCTTCGACCCACGGCGTGTTTCGCGCGGCCATCACGCTGGATGGTGAGACCATCGTCGGATTGAAGCCGGTTGTCGGCTATCTCCATCGCAACCACGACAAGATCGGCGAGCGCAACACCTTCCTGCTGAACATGCCCTTCACGGACCGTCTCGATTACTTCAACTCGATGGCGAACAACTTCGGTTATGCCCTTGCGGTCGAAAAATTGATGAACATCCCGGTGGCCGAACGCGCCGATTACATCCGCGTCATCATGGCCGAGTTGACTCGCGTGCAGAACCACCTGGTCTTCATCGGCAACCTGCTGAATGACCTGGGAGCGATGTACACCCCTGCGCTGTACGCCTTCGAAGAGCGCGAGCTCATCCTCGATATCTTCGAGGCGGTGTCGGGCGCGCGCATGATGTGCAATTACTTCCGCTTCGGAGGCGTGGTACGTGATGTCCCCGACGACGTCATGAAGAAAATCAAAGACCTGGTCTACGAGCGCCTGCCCGCGAAGACCGAGGAAATGGACCGCTTCCTGACGGAGAACGAGGTACTGGTTTCGCGCTTGAAGGGCGTCCATGTGATCGACGGGGAAACCGCGATCAAATATTCAGTGACCGGTCCGGTGCTTCGTGCTGCGGGTGTGCCGTATGATATCCGCCGCGCGGACCCCTATAGCATCTACGACCGTTTTGAGTTCGACGTGGCCACGCGCCCGAACGGCGACCTCTATGATAACTATCTGATCCGATTGGACGAAATCTGGCAGTCCTTGCGGATCTTGCAGCAGGCGCTCAAGCAGATTCCCCAGGGGCCGATCAACTCCCAGAAACCGCAGTACCAGGTGCGGGTCCCGGCCGGAGAAGCGTACGGGCGGATCGAATCCCCGAAAGGCGAGCTCGGCTTCTATGTCGTCTCGATCGGCAAGCCGAATCCCTGGCGCTATCACGTGCGCGCCCCCTCCTTCGTCAACATCACGCCGCTCGAGCAGATTTGCCTTGGTACGAAGATCGCCGATTTCGTTGCGCTGTTCGGCGTCCTCGATGTCGTGATGGGCGAACTGGATAGATAACGGAGAATAAACCATGTATGGAAAAGGCATATTAAAAGGATTGAGTGTCACATGGAAGCGATTCTGGGATACGTATATAGATGACATCAGCTGGCTGCTGCGCGGCAAAAAACGCTATTACTCCGAGGAAGGCATCAAGCACCGCTCGAGCAAGGATACGAAGGGAATCTTCACAATCCAGTATCCAGAAGAAAGATTAATCCTGCCCGAAGAGGCGCGTTATGTCCCATTCCTGGTCTACGATGAAAGCCCGGAAGGAAAACAGGATGTCCGCTGCACCTCCTGCGGCATCTGCGCCAAGGTCTGCCCGCCACAGTGTATCTGGATCTTGCGCTCGAACGACCCGCAGACGGGCCGTCCCATCCCCGAGCCGACTGAATTCTACATCGATGTGGATATCTGCATGAACTGCGGCTTCTGCGCGGAGTATTGTCCATTTGACGCGATCATTATGGACCATGACTTCGAATTAGCTTCGTATGGCCGCAGTGTATACAATATGGAAAAGCTGCTTAAGCCTGCTTCCTACTACAAGAGCATCCGCCCGCAGCAATATGAGCGCAATGAGGAGGAGCGCCGGGCGAAGGAAGCCGCCAAAGCCGCAAAGGCAGCCGGCGCCGCAGCGACTCCAGCCCCATGACACATTCACCACCAAGGACACTAAGATTAAAAAGGGCTTAAGACTTCGTGTCTCTTCGTGACCTTCGTGGTAGAAACATTTAGATGGTAAAACGAATGACAGAGAAAATCACAAAAGAAGCGATATTAACTGCACTGAGCAAAGTGCAGGAACCGGAGTTACACCAGGATCTCGTCACGCTCAACATGATCCGCGAGCTGGAGGTTCAAGGCGATGCGGTCTCGTTTACAGTCATGTTGACGACGCCCGCCTGTCCCCTGCGCGGGCAGATCGAAAAGGAAGCCAGGCAGGCCGTTATGTCTGTTGATGGCGTGAGGACCGTAGACATCAAATGGGACTCGGATGTGCCCAACGATGGGCGGATGCGCGGGCTGGTCAATACACCCATCCGCAATGCGATCGCGGTAGGCTCCGGTAAGGGCGGCGTTGGCAAGTCCACCGTATCCGTAAACATCGCCGTGGCGCTGGCGCAGAGCGGGGCGCGTGTCGGGCTCATGGACGCGGACATCTACGGCCCCAATGTGCCGACCATGCTCGGTGTGGATAGACTCCCTCCGCCTCGGGAAAAACGTCTCGTTCCCGCGCAGGCGTATGGGATTAAGATGATCTCGATGGGCCTGCTCGTCAAACCCGGGCAGCCGCTCATCTGGCGCGGACCGATGCTCAACTCCGCCATCCGCCAGTTTTTAGGCGATGTGGAATGGGGTGAGCTCGATTATCTGATCGTTGACCTGCCCCCCGGCACCGGCGACGCGGCTCTATCGCTGGCTCAGGCCCTGCCCCTCAGCGGCGCGGTCATCGTGACCCTGCCCCAGCTGGTATCCCTGGAAGATGCCAGCCGCGGTCTGCAGATGTTCCGGACGCTTGAAGTCCCAATTCTGGGCGTGATCGAGAATATGTCCTATCTCGACCTGCCGGATGGCACCCGCATGGACATCTTCGGAACGGGGGGCGGTGAACAACTGGCACAGGCAACGCAAACTCCATTCCTTGGCAAGATTCCAATCGACCAGAACGTCCGCATCGGCGGAGACAGCGGCAAGCCCATTGTGGTGTCTCATCCTGATTCGGCGGTGGCAATTGCCCTGCACGAGATCACGCAAAAACTGGCCGCGCAGATCAGCGTCGCTGCGCTCAGTGGAAAGAATGAGCTGCCTATCAATATCGTGGAATAAAGGATAGTGAGTGAAAGCTGGTGAATAAAATGGACCTGATGGCCGGAGCTGCTCATCAGGTCTTTCTCTTTGCAGAAAATGGTAGAATCAGATGGTCACAGTGTGACCGTTAGGGTTCATGTGTTTATCGGTCGGAGAGAAACATGAATATCAATCATATTTCCTTCAAAGGGAATCTTGCAGCCAAAGCCGTCCGCATTTCTGAAGAGACTGACCTCAGCAAAGCAATGCAGGAACTACAGATTCGTCACCCGGGGACCGTCATCGTGCTTGTCGGCGGCGCGAGCGGGATCCGATCGGAGGACGAATCCCCGATGCGCAAAGCAGTGGAAATTGTCGCACGGCTGGCAGAAGAGACCCAATCGGTTGTGATCGATGGAGGCACACAGGCCGGCATCATGACAGAGATCGGCAAACAAAGGAAGCAAAACCGGTACTCGTTCCCTTTGATCGGGGTCGTTGTCGACAGTCTTCTTACGGACCAAGAGCCGCAGTCCATGCTGGAGCCCAACCACACCCACTTTTTCCTGGTGCCGGGGAAGGACTGGGGGGATGAATCTTCCTGGATCTCGAAAATCGCCACAAGCCTTGCCGGAGACAGAAAATCGATAACTATTCTCGTCAATGGCGGAAGGATATCAAGGACCGACGTCGAATACAGCTTGGTAGAAAATCGGCCTACATTCGTCATGCGAGGCACGGGCCGGCTGGCAGACGAAATCACTCTGACCGGTAAACTCTTTGCGATTGACGTCTCACAAAAGCCCGAAGAGATTATAGAGTTCCTGAAATCAAGACTTTCATAAAATCTTGTCTTTGGCACAGGACACCGGGACTTCCGTCTTCTGGGAGTGCCCGACTAGCCAGCAGGCGTGCATGGGCGGAGACAGCGGCAACCCGCTTGCCAGCCCGCGTCATGTTTTAGATATGGAAAAAGCCCTGCGCCAGCTTACACTCATGGCCTGGATTATCCTCCCCTAAC
Source organism: Anaerolineales bacterium (assembly GCA_035708785.1). Taxonomy (GTDB): domain Bacteria; phylum Chloroflexota; class Anaerolineae; order Anaerolineales; family Villigracilaceae; genus Defluviilinea. The sequence goes on along the minus strand of DASTFG010000119.1, from coordinate 596 downwards.
TCACGGCGGTGTGCCACCAAACCTGCGACGAAATTCGCCAACGAGCGCGTCCCCGCCTGCCTCAACCAGTTTACCGACAATGGGATGAACAACAACGCTGGTCACCGTGCCCGCCAACCCGGGCAGATTCCTGACAAACCAGTTCTTTACGTACTCCATCGTGGAGAGATCCGGCTTCTCTTCGGTGATCGCTTGCTCCAGCTCGTCCACGCGCTCCAGAGCAGCATCCTGCTTGGCGGCATTAGCTTCCGCCTCAACTTGTGCGCGCAATTGTTTGAATAGCTGGTGCAATTCTTCAATGTCAGCTTTCGTAACGGGACTGTCTGTTTTCTTCGACACCTGAGTAATGTTATTTCCTGCAGCAAGCTGCCCACTCACATCACCACCGACCGTGATCTCGATTTTATTATCACTAGACCGTTTCTTGGCCATGGGGATCTCCTCTCATCATGAGTTTTCTCAAACCTTTTGCCATGCGACGTTCGGTTGGCTAGGTTGACGACACAAAATGCTAATTGATAACCCCACAATGGTCGAATGTGACAAGGTCTCTATACTCAGAACTTCTGGTCTGTACACCGGCGCCGTCTGTGGCC
>DASTFG010000118.1:0-6056 GCA_035708785.1 Anaerolineales bacterium | reverse complement strand
GGCGTAGTCGTCGGCCAAACGCTTCCCAGATGGAGATAGGGAAACTCGGCGCAAGCAAATTCTCTGCCAGGCTCTCGGCCCACTCCGGCGATGGATGGAATGGCGGCACCAGCATCGCGGCATAAAAGTCTGTTTCCATCAGGCGTACTCGGTAACTCCACAACTCATAGTAGCGGTAACGCCGCGCTTCGATGAACAGGAATAGTAGGACTAACAGTGTGTTGAGGATAATGATCCCGTGATGGATGTTCGGCTGGCTGAAAGCAATCGATAATGTCGCGCCGGTGGAAACAACCGCCCAATTGGTGGTAGCATCCAACCGTTGGCGCCATACGTTGGCACGCTGGATTTCGGCTCGGAAGAAGTGCGCCATCGCCGTGACGAATTCCCCGCCTCTCAAACGATAGCCACGGTACGTCCAGACCGACTCGTCGGCTGACATCTCGGGGCCCTGGTCTGTTCGGGCAGAAGAGGCAAATGTCTCAGCCATGTGGAATCTCAAAAAGATGATCCGGGCAACAGATATGCTTCTTTGACCGGCTTGAGGGGCCGCGTCAGCCAATAGGGCCGCCGCGTCCCATCCGGGCTGACTTTGTCCGCAGGGCGGGCGGCGGCGAGCCACTGGTGGTAGATTTCCATCGAGCAGTTTGTATCCACAAACACATCGCCGGCGCGTTCATCCGCCCTTGCTTTGCGAACACTCTTTGCTTTTTGCAGCCAGCAGTGGACTCCGCTCACGGGATCCGGGTGCACACCATGCGTGAGATTCTGCGAAACGCCCACTTCGCTCCACCAGATTCGGCTCGTATCCGGGTCACTCGATTCATAGGATTGCGCCCCATGCAGCACCTGCATCAGATACCCGCCTTTGCCATCCTCCGTGAGCCGGACAAGGTTCGAGGCGCCTCTATTCACGCCTGAATCCTCCTGCAAGCGCCATCGTCCCAGATGGTGGCTGATCGCGATGACGCCGGGCTTAATCCCCTCCGTCACCCAGACGCTGTCCACAAAGTAGCCGATCTCTGTATCTACGCGGACGAGGTTTCCGGTCTCCACGCCGATGCGCTCCGCGTCGAGCGGATTCATCCAGATCGGATTCTTATGGCTGATCTCATACAACCACTTCGCATTTGCACTACGTGTATGAATAAGTGTGGGCAACCTGAAATTGGGCAGAAGAATCATCTCGCCTTTTTCACGGTCGATGTTGTCGGGATGGACATGGCTCTTCAGCGACCAGGGGATGATATACGGCTTCTCATCCCAGCCCCAGGCAGCCAGCGTGGGACTAAAGAATTCCAGCTTACGGCTCGGCGTGTCAAACCCTATTTTTACTTCCCCTTCAATGTTTACGCCCCTCACCTGGTTGTCTTTGATCAGACGGTCACTTTCGTCAATTGTGTAATTGGTTATCATGGATTCACCATCCATCAGATTACCATTGCGCAGCTTACCAATTACCTTTTCGAAGGGGACGTAGTTTTGTTTCTTTACTTCGAAAACGCCGTATTTGCGCATGTAAGCAAGTGGGGTCAGTCCCTCCTTCGCAGCAGCTTCGGGCAGTCCCGGTACAGAGTTCTCAAAAATCCATTGATAATACTCGTCCACGGTAATAATCTCACCGGGGCGGTACGGGCTCTCGAAATATTGTCGAATCCCGAGCGCACCATCTGGGTCGAGGCGCGCCGAGAGCTGGATCCAAAACTCGTTCTCTTCCCAGACCTCGCCTGGATTCGCTTGATAGGTGAAATCCACTTTCTTCCCCGCGCGTTCGAGAGCCACGCGGCGTACGGGCTGTCGGAAGGCAATCCATTGGCCGGAATGGGTCTCCTGACTCATCAAATCGTGCCGTTCCGGACCGTGACCCATCGGCAGGACGTAATCCGCGAACCAGGCAGACTCGTTCCAGGTAGGCGTGAGCGCGACGTAACATTTGATTTTGGATTCATCTTGAAGCGCTTTTAGCCACATAAAGCCATCGGGGTTGACCCAGAGCGGGTTGTAGACACGCGTGAAGTACACATCGATATTGCCGCGACCTTCCTCGAGCATATGCGGAAGCAGGAAGGACATCTCATAATGAGAGAGCGGCCACTCGCTGGGGTAGTGCAATTCATTCCAAGCATTGATGGGCGGTGGGTTTTTGAACGGCTTGGGTACAAACTTATTCCAGTTCAACAACGATGTGCCGCCGTAATTGCCGATGCTTCCGGTCAACACATTGAGGAAGAACAGACAGCGCGAGACCTGCCAGCCACCGAGATTCCCCACACTGGCACTGCGCCAGACGTGCGTGGCCAGCCTGCCATCACAGTCGGCGACGTATTTAGCGGCCCGTTCGATTCGCTCTACCGGAACATCCGACTCCTGCGCGGCGCGTTGAAAGGTGTATTCTGCATAGAGAACCTTGAGGACGGCATCGAACGTTTCAAATGTTGGAGCGTGATCCGTGGAAAGCAGATGACGGACGGAGTCCCACTCGTTGGAAGTGGATGCCTGGATATATTGAAGGAATTCTTTCCAATTGACCCATTTGCGAACAAATTCCTTGTTGTAATGATCGTTTTGGATCAGATCGTTGGCAATCGCCAGAAGGATTGTGTTCTCACTTCCGGGCCATGTCGGCAACCAGGCGTCGCTCATGCTGGCGGTATTCGAGAGGCGCGGGTCAAGGACGATCAGCTTCGCCCCGTTCGTCTTGGCTTCGATGATCCGCTGCGCGTGCGGGTTGAAATAGTGACCTGTTTCAAGGTGACTTGAAATCAGCAGTATCGTACGCGCATTGGCGTAATCAGGGCTGGGCCGATCCTGTCCGGTCCAGAAGTTATACCCCGCCCGTGAGCTGCTCGAGCAGATATTGGTGTGACTGTTATGCCCATCCACACCCCAGGCTTGAATTACGCGGTTAGTATATCCATCTTCACCGGGCCGCCCGACGTGATAGACAATCCCATCCCGGCGGAGGGCGCGGCTCTCGCGCATCTTCTCTGCGATTTCATTCAGAGCTTGATCCCAGGTGATCCGCTCCCATTTGCCCTCGCCGCGCCTGCCGACTCGTCTCAGTGGATACAAAATTCGCTCGGGATCATAAACCTGGTTGTGTGTAGCCGGGCCCTTCGCGCAGTTCCGGCCGCGGCTTCCGGGATGGACCGGGTTGCCTTCAAACTTGCGAATCTCGAAAGTTTCTTTGTCAACATATGCGAGCAAGCCGCAGGCGGATTCACAATTAAAGCAGACCGTAGGCACAAGCGTATACCGGCGTGCGACGCGCTGCGGCCAGGCCTTGCCGTCCCATTCGACCCATTCATCCCAAACTTCGGGAGGCGGGTACTGGCTGATGCGGCCATCCGGGTGAACGACCTCGGTCAGCTTGACCGGTGTGCGGTCGGAAGCGGTGAATCGAGGGACGGAGGTCCCGGCCGAAGTAGAAGGAACATTTTTTGTTTTAGCCATAGAATCTCGATCCTAGCTATTCAATATTCGACGATCGATGATCGATTTTCGAATCATGAATTCGGTATCCTCTGTGGAGCCATGACGAAGGCATATTCATAGAAGAACAGTCCAATGATCGCGGCAAGTGCAGCAACAGGCACAGTGAACGGGGCAACCAGGAACAGCGCGAATGGGAGGATGTGCCCCAGTGCAATGCCGCCCCACCAAAAGTGATAACGATACTGTCCATGTGTGATCTCACGTGATGCGAGCAGTGCAACCTCAGAGGCAAACGGCATGGCAAATTTATTCGCCAGCATCAGAAGAAGATTCACTGCAAGGCTTACAGGAAAGACGACTGACAAAAATCCGTGCAGGCTAGAGGGGACTGAAACCAGCAAGCCTAATGCCAGGAAAACGCCACTGGACACAGCGAAGGATTGTGCGAGCAATTCGAACGGAAGCAACGGACTCTGCCACATGTCCCGTCCCTCGGCTTGACCGAGCAGGAAGGCGGAGTAAATGACCACTCCGAGCGCGAGCGGGAAAGTGATCCACCCGGCAAAAGGACGGATGCCCGCGACCAGGCCAGCAGGGAGCCAGTCGATATACGCCGCGCCTTCTAGAAGCCACCACAACCCCGCCACGGTCGTAAACGTAACCATGATGAAGGCCCCACGCGCCAGCCATGATTTCCATTGCGGGCGCAGGAGCACACTTAGAAATCGCATCGGCTGGGCAAGGTCTTTGATCAGAAGGATCACAGTCAGGAACATGAATACCATGGACGTAAAACCTGCAGCGAGGAATGTCAACGAATCGAATGTAAATATACCAAGTCCCGCGCCGAGGCTCACGAGCATGAAGAGTCCACCTGCGATATTTTTGGTCACAAGATAAGAAGGCAACTCCCAGTGCCAGTTGATGTGGTGCTGCGCGTTGTAAGCGACCTGGACCATGTGCTCCGCAACACGGCCGCCGATCTGGACCGGACCATTGAGTGGGCGTCCCTGTTCGCGCGGGGTGCGGATGGGAGTAACCGATTTGGCGTTTCGCGCGCTGTATGCATTTCCGTTTAGCACGGGCAATTGGAATGACTTGCGTTCATACAAGTCGGTGTTCTGCTCGGTGACTTTGTCTGCCCACATGTAGGAGTCATGTGTTTGCGCAGCGGAGGGATGGAGTGACCAGTCGTTGCCGTTGATGTAGAAGAGCTTGGGCCCGGTTCCCTGCTCGGGCTTGCGGACGGTCGCTTGCGCGGTTGCCAGATGACGACTGATTTCGGAAGCCGGATCGTTCAAATCCCCGGCCAGAATCGCGTGTTCCGGGCAGACGACCACGCAGGCAGGTTCGAGGCCCACATCCAGACGATGAGCACAGAAATGACATTTCGCCGCGGTATTCGTCTCCGGGTCGAGATAGATCGAGTCGTAAGGACAGGCTTGCATGCAAGACTTACACCCGATACAAATGGACGGATCGAATTCGACGATCCCATCGCTGCGCTGGTACATCGCGCTGACCGGACAGATTCGCACACAGGGTGGGTTGGCGCAGTGATTACAGCGCGTCACCTGGAAGCGGCGACGTACGTCCGGGTAGGTTCCCGTCTCGGTGTATTTAACCCACGTACGATATACGCCGAGCGGCACCTGGTTCTCGGACTTGCACGCGGTGGAGCAGGCATGGCAGCCGATACATTTACTCTGGTCGATCAAGAATCCATAATTGGGCATTCGGCTAAAACCTTTTAACCACCGGTAAACACAGATGAACGCTGATACTTGATAATCAATTTATCGTTAATCAAAACCATCCTTTTTTATCTGTGTTCGTCTGTGGCAATTCTAGACGGGCTGCGGAGGTGCGACAGCATTCATGATGGCCGCCGTAAAATCGGCAGGAGTAACGCCGGGGGATTGGATGCTCAAGCGGTTATAGGCTTCCTTCAGACGTGCCTCCAGTGTGTCAGGCGTGGCGCGCATCCCCCGAATGGACTGCTCCAGCGCGCCCAGGGCGAACGATGGCATCAGCGTGAAGTCGCCCGAGATCGAGACGTCATCGATACGTCCCTGGTGCAGTCTGGCAATGACGCGGATCAGACCACCCTGCGCCTTGAACGCCGCCTCGACGATGTGAACATCCTCATGGATTTTGACTCCGGGCTGGCGCAGGCGTCCCTTCTGATAGAGCCATTCTTCCGACACAAAGCGCGCGTCGAGGTCGGCAGCCATCGCTTCCTCTTCGGGAGTCCATTCTCCCTCGTACACTTCCACGCCTAATGCTTCCGAGACTTTTTGCATGTACAGGTCTTTTACCTGCGCTCGGTCGGGGGTGTAGCCGAGCTGTTCCGTCATGGTGGTCATGTATGCTTCCAAGGATTCGAAGATCTTGTCGCGCATTTTCTCCGAAGGTACCCTTAACACCCGCGACATAGTCCTTTTGTCGAATGTGTACATCAGACTTCCGACGACTACCTCTGCGGAACCGATCTGCGCTGCGCCCGTGCCCCCGATCTTCTTTCCGTTTACATGGATATCATTGACAGGCCGATGCGTGGCATGGATCCCCAGTGCCTGATATGTTGCAACCAGCGGGTCGATATAAAGCTTGAACCGCTC
>DASTFG010000117.1:0-2658 GCA_035708785.1 Anaerolineales bacterium | reverse complement strand
CTGCTCTCGATAATCTGCGGCAAGCATTTGGAAGATGCGCGCCGGCGTGCTGCCGCCGTTGAGCGCGACCAGGATGCGACCGCGTTTCGCAATGGCTGCAGCCGCTTGTTCGGAGAAAATGGTTGCCGCAGCACGGCTTAGAGTCTCTGAATCAGAGAAGACGCGAATTTCCCTTTTCATACTTGTCGAAGACTGTCGCTCGCGACGTGCGACAGCGTAGGTGACATATGAGTTTTCAACACCCGGTGTGCGGAAGCAACGATGGTCTGCAGCATATGGTCGGTATCGTTAACACACTCCCTGCTGATTAGGTCGCCAAAGGTCACGTGCGGATTCAAACCGAATGTTTCCTTCCCGCTCAGGATCTGGCGGACCATCTGGTACATGAACGCCAGTCTCTGGCGGTCTGGTCTTGCCTTCCGGAACCAGGTGATCGGATGTCTCATCGCGGATTTTGCGATCACGCCGCTCACCATGGTGACCAGCACCCGGGTTTGCGGGACCTTTCGCAGAAAGATCTCGAGGCTGCGCGACCACATGCTGAATTCGGCGTTGGGGTCGGGCATGAAGGCAGGGTCTGCTTCGATGCCGCCGCGCGCAAAGATCAAAATTGCACCGCCCTGCCTCAGGTGGCGGATGATCTCGCGCACGACCTGCATGCGCCCGGCAATATCATGACATGCCGGTGCAAAAATAGCGTGCCTGCTCACGTTCGGCAGGTTCTTGAAAAATGGGATCTCGCCGATGATCACCTTGTAATCGGGCCGGGCCACATACGCGGAGATCACCACAGAATCGATGGATGCGGGATGGTTCGAGGCGATCACGAGCGGCCCCTCCGGCGGGATGTTTTCCACCCCGCATGCGCTGTGACTTCGCACAAACCTTGGAAGTAGCCAGCGCGCCCCGGCCGCCAGGCCGTCTTCTTCGACCACACGATCCAGCGTGATGGCGAGCTCCGAAAACCGCCGGGCCGCGTTGCCGGCAAACAGGCGGATGATCTTCCGGTTCAGCTGTGTTTGCGGCAAAGCGAGCGCTTTCGTGATTTCGAAGGTCAGGCTCTCTGTGAGCGAGCTGACCTTAGAGGCATGTTTATTCATGTTCACTTCCATACAGGCATTCTTTGAGGTCGCGATATTGGCTTTTGGAGTCTCTTCAGCTATTTCTTCTGGAACAGGAACCAGGCGGAGGGCCTGCCGCGCTTGTCGTCGAAACCGTCCCGGCGCGAGACCAGGGTCAATTGCGGTGGGATCAGGCTCATATCCGCCTCCAGCAGCCCGGTCCCCGCGTGAAGCGGGCTCGGTTTGAAGAATCCGTACAGGAGCCAGAATCCGTTTGGGGCAAGGATCGGGTCCAGCTGCAGTAGATATTTCCTTTGGCCCTCTCTCGGAATGCCGTGAAAACAGCCGATGTCGAGCGCCAGATCGTATATGCCGTTGATCCTGCGCAGCCGAGTCGCATCGTCGACCAATACCTCTGCCTGGACCTCGGCATCCTTTACTTTTCGTTTTGCAAGTTGAATGGCGCGCGGAGCGAAATCCACCCCCGTTACCTGCCAGCCGGCCTTCCCCAGCGTGATCACATTTGTGCCGGTGCCGCAACCGATGTCGATGGCGCGGCCGGGTTCATGTGCCCGGATGAAGTCGAGCAATTCCGGGGGACTGACACCTGTATCCCATTTCGGCTGGCCGAAATACCAATAATGGAAGAGCAGGCGGCGAAAAAGGTTCTGCACTTTGTCACTTTGACAATTCAGTTGAGTTCTTTTACAATCACGCAACTGATTCTATATCCCAACGGCCTAGGAAGGGTTTGTTCATGAAAGAGTATACCACCGAGTTTCTCCGTAACATTGCGCTCGTCTCGCATGGAGGTGCGGGAAAAACAATGTTAGCGGAAGCATTTTTGCACGCGACCGGGGCGACCACCCGGCTTGGCAAGGTGGAGGATGAGACGACGATTTCAGATCATGACGATGAGGAACACCGCCGCAAGATTTCGATCTATGCGAGCGTGCTGCCTTTGGAGTATCGCGATCACAAGATCAATGTGATCGACGCGCCGGGTTACACGGATTTCGTGGGGGAAGCGATCTCCGCACTGAGTGTCTCGGATGGCGCGCTGATTCTGGTGGATGCCGTCGCCGGTGTGGAAGTGGGCACCGAGCTCGCCTGGCGCTATGCGGAGGATTTCAAACTGCCGCGCTTCTTCGTGATCAACAAGATGGACCGCGATAACGCGAACTTCGAGCAGGCGTTCGCAAGTATTGAAGAGCTGGCGCGCGCCCACGACAAGCGCGTGATCAAAGTCCAGTTACCAATCGGTGAGAAGCAAGAATTCAAAGGTGTCGTGGACATGATCGGCATGAAGGCCTACATGGGGGATGGCAAGACGGCCAGCGAGATCCCGGCAGAGTTGAAGGAAGCCGCGGAAGAAGCGCACTTTGCGCTGGTGGAAGCCGCGGCCGAGGGAGAGGACGAGCTCCTCGAAAAATATCTGGAGAACGGCTCTCTCTCTGACGAGGAGCTGGTGCGCGGGTTAAAGGATGTCGTCCACGCCGGGACGTTTGTGCCGGTCTTCTGCGCGGCCGGGGGACGCGAGATCGGGACGATCGCGCTCCTCAACGATATCGTCGACCTGATGCCTTCTCCGTTGCAG
>DASTFG010000116.1:0-4056 GCA_035708785.1 Anaerolineales bacterium | reverse complement strand
GGCCGTCCTGGATGGCCAGGATGGGTTTCATGTTCAGCATCGTCCCGACAAAGCGCTGAGCCCCGCCGATGCGCCCGCCGCGGTGGAGAAATTCCAGCGTGTCCACCGCGAAGAAGACGCCGGTATACTCGTGCGAGCGCTCCGCCAGCTCTATGGCTTCCTTGAGACTCGCCCCGGCTTGGATGGCCCGCGCCACGGCCAGCGCCTGAAAGCCGAGCGCCATCGCCACGGATTGGCTGTCCACGATGTTGATCTTGTCCCTGCCCGTACCCATCAGATCCCTGGCCTGTACGGCGGATTGAATGGTCCCGGATAGCTTGGACGAGACAAGGATCGCAAGCACCTCGAAATCTTTATTCACCAGGTCCTGGAAGATTTCCTGGAACGAGACCACCGCGACCTGTGAGGTGGTCGGCATGACCTTGGCCGTCTTGAGCCTGGTAAAGAATTCCCCGGACTGGATATCTACACCATCTTTGTACGTCTGGTCCCCCCAGATCAGCACCTGCGGGGCAACGGTAATATTATGCTTTTTGAGCAAATCGGGCGGCATATAGGTGGTGCTGTCGGTAACAACTGCGATCTTCGTCATGGCTCCTCCGGAAAATTGGGCTTTCGTCGTCGGTTCGTTGCTATATTAACCCCCTTGTCCGGCACGTGGATACGAATTGTTAGGTATAATACCTTGGCAATTAAACTTGCTTTGATACCCTCGTTGAGGAGCCTGCTTTGGCCTTTAACCCGATTAACTGGCTGTTGGGCCTGTTTTCACTGGATATTGCAATCGACCTGGGGACCGCGAATACACTAGTCAATGTACGCGGCAAGGGGATCGTCATCAATGAGCCCTCCTGGGTCACCATTGACAAACGGTTGCGCCAGCCGCTGGCTATCGGTCTGGAGGCCAAGGAGATGATGGGACGGACGCCCGGGAATGTCGCGGTCATCCGTCCGCTGCGCGATGGCGTCATCTCCGAGTTCGACATTACGCAGGTGATGCTGGAGTATTTTATCGGCCGTGTCCATGAGCAGAGTGTGGTGCCGCTGCCTCGCCCGCGCGTGGTGGTCGGGATCCCCACCGGTGTCACGGAAGTGGAGAAGCGCGCCGTCTACGACGCGGTCATGGCGTCTGGCGCGCGCACGGCCTACTTGATCGAGGAACCGATCGCCGCTGCGCTCGGAGCGGGTCTGCCGCTTCAGGATGTCAAGGGCAGCATGGTCGTGGATATCGGCGGCGGCACCACCGAAGTAGCCGTGCTCTCGATGAGCGGTGTGGTCGCATCCCGGTCGCTGCGCGTGGCCGGCGACGAAATGGATCAGGATATCGTGCAATATCTGCGGAACAAATATAATCTCCTGGTCGGAGAAGGCATCGCCGAGCAGATCAAGTGGAAGATCGGCTCGGCCTACCCGCTCCATCCGGAAAAGACCATGGAGGTGCGCGGCCGCAACCTGGTTACCGGGCTGCCCGAAAGCATCGAGGTCTCTTCGATCGAGATGCGCGAGGCGCTCGGGAGCGCCGTGCAGGTCATCGTGGACACCATTCGTGATGCGCTCGACGAGATCCCGCCCGAGATCGTGGCGGACCTGATGGATATCGGCATCTGCCTGGCAGGCGGTGGCGGTCTGCTCCAGGGTCTGGCCGACCGCCTGACCGACGAGCTCCGGCTGCGGGTCTGGGTAGCGGAAGATCCGCTCACGTGTGTGGCGCGCGGCGCCGGGATGGTCTTCGAGAATTTCGACAGCCTCAGCCGGTACCTGGTCGGCCTGGAGCGTGGAAGCACCCGCCACACAATGTAAGGCTTTAACGGCAGTACGCAGTACCTTCAACATATGAGAGATTTATTTTCCCGTACGCTTCAAACAACGATCATCTTTCTGATCGTCGGGGGTGTGATGGCGCTGGCGCTGGGAGGTTACTTCAGCAGCGCTTCGAATGTCTTCAGCGGGTCGTTGATCAGCCTGCAGTCCTGGTTCTCCTCACGCTTCGTTGCCGTGCAGGACTTTATTACCGCGCCGCGGGATATTGCCTCGCTCCGCCAGCGGAACAGCGAGCTGGAGTCAGAGGTCGCCGAGCTGCAGGCGCAGGTTATTCAGCTGCAGCAGCAGGTCGGTGAGACCGAGATCCTGGCCGCCCTGGTGGACTTCTCCCGTGCCAGCCCGGATAACACATATCTGGCTGCCGCGGTGATCGGGCGTGACCCGAGCCCGTTTCTGCACTACATCATCATCAACCGCGGCTCGAACGATGGCATCCTGCGCGGGATGCCGGTCGTCACCAACCAGGGCCTGGTGGGCCGCATCGACGCCGTCATCGCGGACGCGGCTCGTGTGCAGCTGATCACGGATCCGGCCTCCAACGTGAATGTCCGCCTCGAAAACGCCGAGACCGACGCCTCCCTGGTCGGATCGGTCACCGGCGATCTGCTGCTCGAGCTCATCCCGCAGGATATCACCATCGAGGTCGGCGACCTGGTGCTGACATCCGGTCTGGGGGGCGGCTACCCGCCTGACCTGATCGTGGGACAGGTGGTTAACGTCCGCTCGCGTGATTTCGATCTGTTCCAGCAGGCCACCGTCCAGCCGGTGGCGGACTTCGACCGCCTGCAGATCGTGCTCGTGATCGTCAACTTCAGGCCGGTGGATATCGCCCCGCTGTTCCCCACCCCCTAAAAAAAATGCGCAATCTGATCGCAGCCCCAGTGATACTCTTCGCCGTCATGCTACAATCGGCAGTCGTCAGCCGCGTCTATTTGCTCTCGGGCTTCGCAGACCTGCCGCTGGTCATGCTGGCCGCCTGGGCGCTGCAGCCGGAAGTCAAGACCGCCTGGCATTGGGCGGCGGCTGCCGGTCTGCTGGTCGGGTTCGTCTCGGGCATCGCCTGGTTCGTGCCTGTCCTCAGCTACCTGATGGTCGTGATGTTTGCCCAGGTTCTGCAAAGGCGGGTCTGGCAGGCGCCCCTGCTCGCCATGTTCCTGGTCACATTTCTTGGGAGTGTTGTGCTGTACCTGTTATCCTTTTCTGTCCTGCGTTTATCGGATGTGCCCTTACCGGTGGGCGATACGCTGGGTCTGCTGGCGCTTCCGGGGACTCTGTTGAATATGCTTCTGGCAATCCCTGCCTATGCAGTCATGCGCGACCTGTCGGGATGGGTGCATCCCTCGCAGGAGGTCGAATGAGTTCGGATAACGTCAATAAATACCAGGTCTCACGCTGGCGCGTGCTTGTGGTCTACGGCCTGATCGGCGCCATTTTGAGCCTGATCGTTTATCGCCTGTTTTCGCTGCAGGTACTGACCCAGGAAACATGGATCGACCAGGCCGTAGAAAATTACACGACCGAGGTCAGCGACCCCGCTGCACGCGGCATTATCTACGACCGCAACGGGCACATCCTGGCGCGCAATGTGGCATCCTATAATGTCGTCATCACGCCGGCCGGGCTGCCAGACGATGAAGCCGATATCCAGCGTATCTATCGCGAAGTCTCCGAACTGATCGGCGTGGAAGTCGGAGGACCGGTCACGGAGGAATCGCTGGAAAATGCCAAACTCTTTTCCGCCTGTGTGCCCGGTCCAAGCATCGCGGATATGGTGGCGCTCGGCGATTCTCTGGCGCCTTATACACCCGTGAAGATCGTCTGTAACATCGATGAAGCGCTCGCCCGGGTCATACGCGAGAAATCCGTCGATTGGCCGGGCGTCAGCCTGGAGATCGAGCCGGTCCGGGAATATCCGACCGGCTCGCTGACCGCGAATATCATCGGGTTTCTGGGGCCCATTCCAGAAGCGCTTCAGGAGGTGTATGAAGAGCGCGGCTTTGTCACAAACCGCGACAAGATCGGATACTCCGGTGTGGAGACATCACTGGACGACATCCTGCTGGGCAGGAATGGACTGCGCGTCGTCCAGCGGGATGTGGCCGGACTGGTGAAGCGCAACCTGGAGCCGCCCATCGAATCGGTTCCCGGCAATAACGTGGTCCTGACCATCGATACGCGCCTGCAAAAGGCCGCGGAGGCCGCGCTGGTCGATGAGATCGATTTCTGGAATACATT